>NZ_JBEZBN010000061.1:0-34052 GCF_040647115.1 Streptomyces sp. NPDC044571 | reverse complement strand
AAGGCCATCGCGAAGCGACGCGAACGCAGTGAGCGCCCTTGACGGCCCGGACCGACACGGAAGGACAGTCGACTGACGGGACGCCCCCGAACCCCTCCGACCCCGCCTACGGGTACCTCACCCCCGCTCCAGCCGCCCCACCCGTCCCTTCTCCCCCGCCGCCCAGCAGCCCCCGTCGCCGGCGCAGTCGACGGTGTCGAACGAGCCCGGCGCCAGGGCGTGCCAGGTGCGCCCGCCGTCCGTTGTCGCGTCGGTGCCCGTCGGCCCCACCGCCAGGGCAGCGCCCCGGGTGTGCGGAAGCCAGGCCGCGCCCGAGCGGTAGGCGGGCGGCGGGGTCTGCGCCGGGCTCCACGTGCGCCCGCCGTCGGCCGACACGGACGCCGCCTTCGGCGACGCCTCGCCGGTGCGGTAGTCACCGCCGACCGCAAGGCCCGTCGTACGGTCGCGGAAGGCCAGGGCGAAGACGCCCCTGGCCGGGTCGCCCGCCGGAATGCCCGACTCGGCGACGCGCCAGGTGCGGCCGCGGTCGGCCGAGTGCAGGACCCGGCCCACGGCGCCTCCGCCCGTGGCCAGCCACACATCGCGCGACCCTGCGCTGACGAGGCACTGGCCGCTCGCCGCGAAGCCCGCCTCGCCGGGCAGAGCATCGGGCATACCCGTACTCGGCAGCACCTGCCAGCTGCGCCCGCCGTCGTCCGTCGAGAGGATGCGGAACTTCCCGTCCACCGGGTCGCTCATCGCCAGCCCGTGCCTGGAGTCGAAGAAGGTCAGGCAGTCGTAGAAGGAGCGCGGATCGGGGTTGCGGAACGTCTCGGTCCAGGTCGCACCGCCGTCCTCGGTACGCAGCACCCGCGAGGCCTCGCCCTCACCGATGGACAGGGCGACCGCGCGCCGCGCGTCGAAAGCCTCGATGTCCCGCAGCTCCAACCCCTCCGCGACCGCGCCGGGCGGCGACACATCGCGCCAGCTGCGCCCGCCGTCGACGGTGCGCAGCACCGTCCCCTTGGACCCGGCAACCCAGGCGGTGGACCTGCTGACGGCGGCCAGCCCCCGGAACCGGGCGTCCTTCCCGGTCTCCTTCACCCCCCACCCCCACCCCGCACCCAACTCACCACCACCCGCACCGGCCCACGCCGGGCCGGCCAGCACCCCCACCATCAGAGCAGCCGCGCACATGCCAACTCCCAGAAGTCTCATGGCGCGGGAAGCTAATGCACCCCGGATCCGCCGTCCAGGGTGCATCGCCGTCACCGAGTTCCAGGCTGAAGCCATGCCCTCCACCGAACCCCAACCCAAGGCCTACAACGGCCAACACATCACCGTCACCTACGAAACCGGTCGCTGCCTGCACGCCGCCGAATGCGTACGCGGCCTGCCCGAGGTGTTCGACACGGGCCTGCGCCCCTGGATACAGCCGGACGGCAGCGACCCGGAGCGGGTCGCCGAAGTGATCCGCCGCTGCCCCTCGGGCGCCCTCCAGTACCGGCTCGCCGACGGCCCGGCGGAGCAGCCGGACCGGCCGACCGCGATCGTGCGGTCGCCCGCCGGGCAGCTCGCCGTACGCGGCGAAGTGAGCGTGACAACCGCGGACGGGACCGCTCGCACCGAAACCCGGGCAGTGCTTTGCGCCTGTGGAGTGAGCGGGAACCAGCCGTTCTGCGACCACTGCGGCCCTTGCGGCGCTTCCTGAATATCCGTACCACGACACACCCCCACCGCCTCCCCACCCGCCTCGCCGATTACTCTGAGCAACCAAACAGACGCATTCCAGCCAATCGGTGACCCAGCTCACGTCACTTCGCATGCACGGATTTGCCGAATCCCGCGTCTATCCGGTTGCCGGGTTCCACCCCCCATCCCGGCCGCAGATCCGCCGCAAGGGAGCCGAGCCTTGATCACTGTTATCGAGCAGTCCGTGCAGGCCCGTCTGGTCGCCACCGCGCCGAAGGTCGAGACCGTACCCGTCACGCTCTGCTACGACCGTGCCGACCCCTTCGCCGTGCGCATGTCCTTCCCGGCCCCGGCCACGCTCGAAGGCGTCGAGGTCGCCTGGACCTTCGGGCGCGAGCTGCTGGAAGCGGGCCTGGACTGCCCGGCGGGCCACGGCGACGTACGCCTGCGCCCGTACGACACCGACCGGACCTCGATCGAGTTCCACGCACCCGAGGGCGTCGCGATCGTGCTGATGCTGACGGCCGAGCTGCAGCGGTTCCTGGAACGGGCCGCGACCGTCGTCCCGCCCGGGCTGGAGCACCTCTACCTCGACGTGGACCACAGCCTGGCCGAGCTGATGCGCGACCCCCACTGACGCCGACCGGAATATTCGCTTGCGGGCGGCTCCGGCCGCCCGTACGTTCGTCAATGCCCCATCCCCGCCGAAACGGAGCAGGACATTGCTCGTCTGAGGTCCGAGACACCGACCCCGACCGTCACCAAGGCCCGGCCACCGCCACAGGCGCCAGCCGCCCGGCCACAGGCACCAGGCGTCAAGCACCACGCCCCACGCCCCACCGTGACCGTCACTCAAACCGTCGGCTGTCTCCCCGCGTTGCACGCACCACTCACGCAACCTGGAGGCCTCCATGAGTCATCGCCATCCCCTTGCTTCCCTCACCTGCTCGGCCCTGTCCTTCGAGTGGCCGGACGGCACTCCCGTCTTCGACGACTTCCAGCTGACCGTGGGTCCCGGCCGCACCGGTCTGATCGGCCTCAACGGCAGCGGGAAGTCCACGCTCCTGAAGCTGCTCACCGGTGAACTGAGACCCACCACAGGCCAGTTGGCCGTATCCGGCACCATCGGATACCTCCCGCAGAACGTCACCCTCGACACCGCATCACGCGTGGACGAGGCCCTCGGCATCCGCGCCACCCGCGCCGCACTGCATGCGATCGAGGCCGGCGAGGCCACCGAGGCCAATTTCGCCGCCGTCGGCGACGACTGGGACGTGGAGGAACGGGCCCTGGCCACCCTCGACCAGCTCGGGCTCGCCCGGATCGACCTGGACCGCACGGTCGGCGAACTGTCGGGCGGAGAAGGAGTGTTGCTCCGGTTGGCCGCCCTGCTTCTCGCCCGCCCGGACGTGCTGCTGCTCGACGAGCCGACCAACAACCTGGACCTGCGGGCCCGGCGTCGCCTGTACGCGGCGGTCGAGTCCTGGTCCGGGGTGATGCTGCTGGTCAGCCACGACCGGGAGCTGCTGGAGCGGGTCGATCAGATCGCGGACCTGCGCGAGGGCCAAGTCCGCTGGTACGGCGGCAACTTCACCGCATACGAGGAATTGCTCGCCACCGAGCAGGAATCGGCCCAGCGCATGGTGCGGGTCGCGGAGGCCGACGTACAGCGACAGAAACGCGAACTGGCCGACGCCCAGGTCGTCTTGGCGCGACGCAAGCGCTACGGGCAGAAGATGAACGACACCAAGCGCGAGCCGAAGATCGTCATGGGTGCCCGCAAGCGCGCGGCTCAGGAATCGGCCGGCAAGCACCGCATCATGCACACCGAAAAGTTGGCGCAGGCCAAGGAGCGGCTGGACCAGGCCGTCGAGGCGGTCCGCGACGACGACGAGATCCGGATCGAACTGCCGGCCACGCAGGTACCGCCGGGGCGCCGGGTCCTGACCTTGAGCGATCTCCACTTGGCCTACGGAGCGCGGGTCGCGGGCGAGTGGGAGGTGCGCGGCCCGGAGCGGATCGCGCTGGTGGGCGGCAACGGCTCGGGCAAGACGACCCTGCTGCGCACCATCGCCGGGCAGCTCGCACCGCTGTCCGGGGAGACCGTGGCCCATGTGCCGACCCGGTTCCTGCCGCAGCGGCTGGACGTGCTCGACCCGGACCGTTCCGTGGTGGAGAACGTGGCCCGGTTCGCTCCGCAGGCCTCGAACAACGTGATCCGGGCGCGGCTCGCACACTTCCTGTTCCGCGGCACCCGGGCGGACCAGTCGGCGGGCACCCTGTCGGGCGGCGAGCGGTTCCGCGCGGCCCTGGCGGCACTGCTCCTCGCGGAGCCGGCTCCGCAGCTGCTGATGCTGGACGAGCCGACCAACAACCTGGACCTGGCGAGCGTGCGCCAGCTGACGCGCGCCCTGGAGTCCTACGAGGGTGCGCTGCTGGTGGCGAGCCACGATCTGCCGTTCCTGGAGTCGGTGGGGATCACCCGGTGGCTGCTGCTCGACGTTGAGCTCCGACCGACCACGGCGGAGGACGTCCGGTCCCGCTTGTGGCACTGACACGGACGAGGGCCGGTCAGCCGGCAGCCGACTGACCGGCAGCTCACGGACGACTGACCGGCACACGCCGGCGATCCCCGGGCAGCTCCCAGCGGCATCACCCCGCCGCCGCCGTCAAGGCGAGGGCGCCGGGCCACCTGTCGGCGTGACTTTGGTTCCGCTTACCCGCTTCCACACCCGCACAGACTGCATAGATAACGGGATGTAACCGGTCATATGAACGCCAGGGACTTGGCGGGACTTCACGCTCCGCTTAACCTACGGGTTCGTAGGCTACGGAACCGTAGGTAATTCGCTTTGTCCCCAGGAGTACCCGTGACAATCACCTCTCCCCACCTCGGCAGCTCGGAGGCGTGGACCGACGCCAAGCTGCTGTACGCGCTGGAAGAGGTGGTCGAGAAGGAACTCAACCGCCATCTGAAGGTCACCAAGGACTGGATGCCGCACGAGTACGTCCCGTGGAGCGACGGCCGCAACTTCCCGGAGTTCTTCGAGGACGGACAGGCCTGGGACCCCGAGCAGTCCAAGGTCACCGAGATCGGCAAGATCGCGCTGGTCGTGAACCTGCTGACCGAGGACAACCTCCCCAGCTACCACCACGAGATCGCGACGCTCTTCGGCCGCAACGGCGCCTGGGGCACCTGGGTGCACCGCTGGACCGCCGAGGAGGGCCGCCACGGCATCGTGATGCGCGACTACCTGCTGGCCTCGCGCGCCGTGGACCCGGACAAGCTCGAAGTCTTCCGGATGCAGCACATGTCGGAGGGCTTCGAGTCCGACAACCGCCACTCGATGCTGCACTCGGTGGCCTATGTCGCCTTCCAGGAGCTGGCGACCCGCATCTCCCACCGCAACACCGGCCACCAGTCCGGTGACCCGGTCTGCGACCGGATGCTGGCCCGCATCGCGCAGGACGAGAACCTGCACATGATCTTCTACCGCAACCTGCTGGGCGCGGCCTTCGAGATCGCCCCGGACCTGACGATGCAGGCCGTACGGGACGTGGTGGTCAACTTCCGGATGCCCGGACACGGCATGCCCGGCTTCGAGCGGATGGCCGCCCAGATGGCGATCGGCGGGGTCTACAACCTGCGGATCCACCACGACGACGTCCTCAGCCCGGTGATCCGCTTCCTGAAGATCATGGACATCGACGGGCTCGGCCCGGACGGGCAGAAGGCCCAGGAGGAGCTCGGCCTGTACATGGACGGCCTGGACGCCGAGGCCCGCAAGTTCGACGAGCGCCTGGCCGCCCGCGCAGCCCGCCTCGCGGCCCGCAAGGGCTGAGCTGACCGGGCGCCTGCGCCCCGGCGGAGCCCCGCTCCGCCGGGGCGCAGGCACACCCCGCGTGCTCCCTGGCCCCAGCACCCTCCCTGGCTCCCCCGGGTCGGCCCGGCGGCGGTCGACGCTCGGCGGCCGCATCAGCGACGGACAAGGCGCGACACAATAAGCAGCGACCCGTCATCCGCGACCCGACCAGCCGCAGCAGCTCAACGGCGCGGACGCAGGGCGAGGCGTTCCGCCTCGGAGAGGCCGCCCCAGACGCCGAAGCGCTCGTCATTGGCCAGGGCGTACTCCAGGCATCCCGCCCGCCCCTCGCACGCCCCGCACAGCCGCTTCGCGTCCCTCAGGGACGAGCCCGGCTCCGGGAAGAAGAAGCCCGGCCCCGTCTGGGCGCAGAGGGCGAGGTCGTACCAGGCTGTGGCGGTGGCTGCAGTGGTGTTCATCGACATGCCGGTGATCCTGACCGCAGCCGATGGACGTCCGATCAACGGCTGATCAACACCCCCGCCGCCTCCACGTCACACCCCGGACGCCGGGGCACTGGCTATGACGGCGAACCGGGCGCCGTAGGGATCCGCCAGCTTGGCGAAGCGGCCGACGCCCTCCATGAAGACGGGGCTCATCCGGACCTTGCCGCCCGACTCCTCGGCCTTCGCCGCCACCACATCGCAGTCCGCGACCTCGAAGTACGGGGTCCAGTACGGCTGCTCGGTGTCCTCCACCGGGTCCGCCGCGATCGGTACCAGGCCGCCGAAGGCCTCCCCGTCCGCCGTGCCGGCCGGCTTGACCATGGTGTACGCGCCGCCCTCGAACGGCATCTCGGCCATCTCCCACCCGAAGACGGAGCGGTAGAACCCGGAGGCCGCTGCCACATCGCCGGTGTAGAGCTCGGCCCAGCACAGGGTCCCGACGTCGGTCACGGCGTCCAGGCCCTTGTTCCGCATCGGCTGCCAGGCGGCGAAGGCCACGCCGGACGGGTCGGCGAAGATCGCCATCCGGCCGAAGTCCATGACGTCCCTCGGCGGGAACGCCACCGAACCTCCCGCCTCGACCACGGCGGCCGCGGTGGCGTCCGCATCGCGCGTCTGGAAGTAAACGGTCCAGGCCGACGGGCCCTGCTCCGCCGTCACGGCCATACCGCCCGCGACCGTCTTCCCACGGAGGCGGAACATCCCGTACCCGCCGGCCTCCTCGCCTCCCGGCCGGAACTCCCAGCCGAACAGCCCGGCGTAGAAGTCCGCGGCGCCGTCCATGTCGGGCGTGCCGAGGTCCACCCAGTTCGGGGAGCCGTCCTTGTAGTCCGTGGTGAGCATGGCCCGCCTCCTTCCCTCCTCTTCGAGCATGGCACCCGCCACTGACACCGGCCGCCCCACAAACTGGACGACCGTGCGTTCGCTAAGCTGGAGCCATGGCTGACGGGCGCGTGGAGCGCGGAAACCAGACCAGGCGGACCGTCCTGGAGCACACCGTGGACATCGCCTCGGTGGACGGCCTGGAGGGCCTGTCACTGGGAAAGATCGCCACCGACCTGGGGCTCAGCAAGAGCGGCGTCTTCGCCCTCTTCGGCTCCAAGGAGGACCTCCAGCTCGCCACCGTGCGCGCCGCGGTGGCGGTCTTCGTGGAGCAGGTCGTCAAGCCCGTGCGCGACGAGCCCGCCGGTCTCGGCAAGGTCTGGCGGCTGTGCGAGCGCTGGATCGACTACTCGGGGCGGCGGGTCTTCGCGGGTGGCTGTTTCTTCTACGCCGCCTCCGCGGAGTTCGACTCGCGCCCCGGCCCCGTACGCGACGAGATCGCGAAGGCGCGCGCCGACTGGACGCAGTACGTGGAGCGGCTCCTCGACGAAGCCCGGCTCCACGGCGGCTTCCGGGCCGACGCCGGCCCGGAGGACGTACCGCAGTTGGCGTTCGAGATCATCGCGCTGATGGAGCTCGCCAACGCGCACTCCCTCCTGCACGAGGACCCGCTCGCCTACGAACGCGCGGCGCGGGGCATCCTCAACCGCCTGCGCGCGGTGGCCTCCACCCCGGACGACCTGCCGCACCGGCCCTCGCCGATGGAGCGCTGAGCCGCCCACGCGCGTCACCGCAACGACCCCGCCCACAGCAAGCACCACACCCACGCCCCCCGGCCATCGCCACGGCCACCGTCTCCGAGCGACAGCCACCGTCACCGAGCGACGGGCGCCGACTCCGCCAGGAACTCGACGGCCGCGGCGATGACTTCGGGGTCCGCGAGGATGCGGCGGTGGCCGAGCCCCTTTGTCTCGATCAGACGGGCGCGGTCCCCGTACGCCGACGCGATGCCGCGGGACTGGTCGAGCGCGGCCACATCGTCGTCGAGGTCGTGCACCAGCAGGATCTGCGCCGGAACCTGATCCGGGCGGTGGCGGGCGTCGAACCGCGGCCAGACGTCGGGCTCGTCGGGGAAGAGGTGGTCCTGGACGTACGTCCGCAGGGCGCGTTCGACGCCCGGCCCCACGTGCAGGGTGCGCCGGAAGCCGGCGAGGAGGTAGTCGAAGTCGGCGACACCGCCGACGGCGACAATCCGGTCCGCCCGGATGCCGTCCCGCAGCGTGAAGAAGGTGGCGAGCACGCCGAAGGAGTGCGCCACCACGGCCGAGAAGTCCCCGTGCTCGGCGTGCAGTCGGCGGATGATCTCGCGCTGTCTGCGGATCGTGGTGGCCCGGCCGCCGGACTCGCCGTGGCCGGGGGCGTCGAAGGAGACGACGGTGTGGCCATGGGCCCGCAGCGGCTCGATGAATCCGGCGAGGCGGGAGGCGCGCGAGGTCCACCCGTGCACCACCAGGACGGGTCGGCCGCCGTCGCCCCAGCGGTAGGTGGTGACCGGTATGCCGTCGACGGTCAGCCGTCCGATCACGGCCTCGGCCATCAGCCCGGCCTCGTCGGACCGCAGCCGGGGCCGACCGATGGGCCGCACGAACAACGCGAACGCCGCCCGCCCGGCCAAGCCCGGCGCGATCCGGGCAGCGAGATTGAGGGTCGTGCTCATGAGTGAAGACACGCGAGAAATATTAGCACGATCGTTCGTGTTCTTACTGGGAGACACGACGAGCAGAGGACCCGGCCGCCGAGCCGCCCCGACCGGCCGGTACCGCCGATGGCCGGTACCGCCGTGATCGGGGCGGTCGTGCATTTACCGGCCACCGCCATCGAGGAGGCCGGGACCCACCTCGCTGAGCGGCATCCCGGCCGGCCCCGCCTACCGTCTGCTGCCGGCCTGACGGCCCGGCCTCACTTCAGGTGCCGGCCGAAGAACCGGTTCCCGTCCTCCACCTCGAACCACGGGGTACCGGTGTGTCCGCCCGGATTGGCGTGCAGCGTCTTCTCCTTGGCGCCGAAGGCGTCGAACAGCTCCAGGGCCCGCTGCCGGGGGTTCCCTTCGTCGTCCCACTGCAGCAGGAACAGCAGCGGAACGGTGACCCGCCGGGCCTCCTCGCGCTGGGCGCGGGGCACATAACCCCCGGCGAAGAAACCGGCGGCCGCGATGCGGGGCTCGACCACCGCCAGGCGAATGCCGATGGCGGTCATCCCCGAGTACCCGACCGGGCCGCCGATCTCGGGCAGCGCGAGGAGGGCGTCCAGGGTGGTCCGCCATTCCGGGACCGCCTTTTCGACCAGCGGGCCGATGAAGGACTCGAAGATCTCGTCGACCGGCTCGCCGGCCTGCGTCGCCCGGCGGAGGTCGGCGCGAGCCTGCTCATCGACGGCGGAACGGGGCCGGTCCCCGTGCCCGGGGGCGTCGATGGCGGCCACCGCGTAGCCCGACGCCGCGGAATGCCGGGCCCGGGCCACCAGCCGTGATTCCCGCCTGTGCAAGCCGCCGTTGTGACCGATCAGGATCAGTGGGACCGGGGCGGCGGATTCAGGCGTCCACAAGGTGCCGGGGATCTCGCCGAGGGTGAATTCGCGTGCGAGGACGCCGTCGTCGAGGCGCTGCTCGGAAGTGAAGTGCACGTCGTGCCTTTCGGGAGTGCTGGAACGGCGCTCCCGGACGACCTATCGCCCGACCGTGACCCCGGAGGAGAGCACCCATGTCGATACAGCGTTCACGGGTACCACCTCCTCGTTCTCTCGCACGGCCTCCGGAAACGTAGCAGTGGCCGCCGTGCTGCGCCAAGCAGGTTTTCGCAGAGGCTCCGTCACCGCCGACACGGTGATCGGGTTCGGATAGCGTCTGCGCCTGGAGACTTCACCAGGGGGATGGGATGAAAGCAGAGACCGTCACCGCGATATGCGCGGTCGTGATCGCTGTCGGGTCGCTGGTCGTCTCGGCCTACCAGGCACACGCCACACGGCAGCACAACCGCCACTCGGTGCGCCCGATACTCCAACTGCACCGCGGCTGGCCGAAGGGAGGCAGAGCAGGAATCCGGCTCGTCAACTCCGGGCTCGGCCCGGCGGTCATCGTCGACAGCACGCTCGCCGTCGACGGCGAGGTGATCGGCTCCTGGAACGCACCCGGTGTCGACCGCGTCCGTGCCCGCCTGTCGGTGCGCCCGTCTGCGGTGACCTTCAACGAGGGAGAGGTCATCGCCACCGATTACGAGCAGTACCTGTTGGGTGTCGCAGACTACGACCCCCAGTTGCACGCCGAGGTCGAGGACCTGATCAACCGGCGGCTCACGCTCAAGATCCGCTACGAGTCCCTGTACGGCGGCGAGGGATACACGGCCGTCC
This sequence comes from Streptomyces sp. NPDC044571, assembly GCF_040647115.1. Classification (NCBI taxonomy): domain Bacteria; kingdom Bacillati; phylum Actinomycetota; class Actinomycetes; order Kitasatosporales; family Streptomycetaceae; genus Streptomyces; species Streptomyces sp. NPDC044571. The sequence continues at coordinate 23,845 of NZ_JBEZBN010000061.1, read as the reverse complement.
TGCGCCCCGTCCCTTGATCGGGCGGGCGCGGGCGGGACCAGCACGGTAAGGACCAGCAGGCGGGCAGGACCAGCAGGCGGTCAGTCCTTGTCGTCGTTCTTCGCGCGGCTGGGTTGGACGCGCTTCGGTTCGCCCGGCATCTTCGGGTAGTCCGGGGGGTACGGCATATCGCCCAGGCCGTGGTCCTGTTCGAGGCGGGCCGCGAGTTCCAGGGCTGCGTCGAGGGTGAAGGCGTGGTCGTCCATGTCCGCGTGGAGGTCCCCCAGTTCGGCATAGCGCGCAGGCATGGTGACGATGTCGAAGTCGCGGGGTTCGGCCGAGTCGATCTCGTCCCAGCGCAGCGGGGCCGACACCGGGGCGTGCGGGCGGGGGCGTACGGAGTACGCGGATGCGATCGTGCGGTCCCTGGCCGTCTGGTTGTAGTCGACGAAGATACGCTCGCCGCGCTCCTCCTTCCACCAAGCCGTCGTGACCTTGCCCGGCATGCGGTGTTCCAGTTCCCGGCCGATCGCGATCGCGCACCGTCTCACCTCGGTGAACGTCCAACGCGGCTCGATCGGCACGAAGACGTGCAGCCCGCGCCCGCCGGAGGTCTTCGGCCAGCCGCGCAGTCCGAGTTCCTCCAGTACGTCGCGCAGCTCGTGGGCGGCGATCACCGCATGGCGGTAGTCGGTGCCCGGCTGCGGGTCCAGGTCGATGCGCAGTTCGTCGGGCCGGTCGGTGTCCTCGCGGCGTACCGGCCAGGGGTGGAAGGTGAGGCAGCCCAGGTTCGCCGCCCACAGCACGGCGGCCGGTTCGGTCGGGCAGATCTCGTCGGCCGTGCGCCCGCTGGGGAAGGCGATGTGGGCGGTCGGGATCCAGTCCGGCAGGTTCTTCGGGGCCCGCTTCTGGAAGAAGGACTCGCCCTCGACCCCGTCGGGATAGCGCTCCAGGGTGGTGGGGCGGTTGCGCAGGGCCCGGGTGACGCCGTCCGCGACCGCCAGGTAGTAGCGGGCCACGTCCCCCTTGGTGAGGCCGCGCTCCGGGAAGTACACCTTGTCCGGGTTGGACAGCCGTACCGTCCGTCCGCCCGCGTCCAGCTCGATCGCATTACCGGATGCACCCATGTGGGCCACGGTAGGCGGGGCCGGCCCGGGGCGCATACCGGGCGGGGCCGGACGTACCACCGCAGAATCGAAGACATGGACCTGCCGGTGATGCCGCCCGTGAAACCGATGCTCGCCAAGTCGGTGGCCAAGATTCCGCCGGGCATGCAGTACGAGGCCAAGTGGGACGGCTTCCGGGCCATCGTGCACCGCGACGGCGACGAGGTGGAGATCGGCAGCCGCACCGGGAAGACGCTGACCCGGTACTTCCCGGAGCTGGTGACCGCCTTGAGGGACAATCTCCCCGACCGCTGCGTGGTGGACGGCGAGATCGTCATCGTGCACGGCGGGCGGCTGGACTTCGACCGGCTGACCGAGCGGATCCACCCCGCCCGGTCCCGGGTCGAGCTGCTCGCCGCGACGACCCCCGCCAGTTTCATCGCCTTCGATCTGCTCGCCCTCGGCGACGAGGCGCTCCTCGACACCCCGCTCGCCGACCGCCGTACCGCCCTCGTCGACGCCCTTTCCACCGCTCGGCCCCCCGTTCATCTCGCGCCCGCGACCACCGATCCCGCACTGGCGCAGGAGTGGTTCGAGCAGTTCGAGGGCGCCGGACTCGACGGGGTGATCGCCAAACCGCTCCATCTCCCCTACCGGCCCGACGCGCGCCTCATGTTCAAGATCAAGCACGAGCGTACGGCCGACGTCGTCATCGCAGGATTCCGTTTCCACAAGAGCGGTCCGATTGTCGGATCGCTCCTGCTCGGCCTCCACGACGCCCACGGCGCCCTCCAGCACGTCGGCGTGTGCGCCGCCTTCCCCATGAGGCGCCGCGCCGAGCTGGTGGACGAGCTGGCCCCCCTGCGGATGGCCGACGTCGAGGGGCACCCGTGGGCCGCCTGGGCCGAGGAGGCCGCGCACGAGGGTGCCCGGCTGCCCGGCGCGCAGAGCCGCTGGACGGGGAAGAAGGACCTCTCGTGGGTGCCGCTGCGTCCGGAACGCGTCTGCGAGGTGGCGTACGACCACATGGAGGGCGACCGCTTCCGGCACACGGCCCAGTTCCGCCGCTGGCGGCCCGACCGGACGCCGGAGAGCTGCACGTACGCCCAGCTGGAGGAGGTCGTCCACTACGACCTGGCCGAGGTGCTCGGCGGCGGCCCCGGCGCCACCGCCCCGCTCCCCTGAGCCACGCGCACGCAGCCTCACCCCGCCGTCAGCTTCTCCCACTCCTCCCGGTCCGGCCCCACCGCATGCGGTACGTAGCCCGGCCTGGCCGCCAGCCAGCGCGCCACCCGGGCCCGTACCTCCGGGTCCGCGTACGCCCGCTCCGGCCGCTCGGCGAGGTGGCGGACCCTGGCCCGGGCCCGCATCACCTCGGGGTCCTCCAGCGCGCACTCGAACAGCGCGGCCATCTCGCGCGCCGGGCCCGGCCGCCCGGCCCGCGCCGCGAACCGCTCGCCGACAGCCGTGTCCGCCACGACCTGGAAGTCGAACCACGGCTTCAGGGTCCGCACCGCCCACGCGTGGTACTCGGTGGCGAACCGCGCCGATCCGGGATCCCGGTCCGCCGTCCGGGCCACCCTCAGGGCCGCCCACAGGGCGAGCGAAATGCCTTGCCCCAGCGTCGGATTGGTGTGCGTCAGCGCGTCTCCGACCGGCACGAGCCCGGTCACCACCGGCCCCTGCTCGTCCACCAGTGCGCTCCACCGGTTGTCCAGGCCCGCCGCCGCCAGGACGCCCGACAGCGGGTCGGCCCCCAGCCCCAGCCAGGCCTCGCCGGGCGGAAAGGAGCGCGCGGCGGCCTCGAAGACGGCGGGATCGCGCAGCGCCGCACGGGTCGTGTCCTCCGTGTGGACGAGCAGCGTCACGGCGAACACCCCGTTGTCGGCCGGGAAGACGGCACACCCGGCGAAGGGCCCCCCGGTCACCGTCCACGGCCGCCGCGGCCCCTCCTCCATCCCCTCGGGCAGCCGGTACCAGCGGCAGAAGTACGCCAGCCCCGTGCGGTGGCGTTCCACCACGGCCGGCCGGCAGCCCGCCGCGGCCAGCCACCGCTCGGCGCCACCACGCCGCCCGCCCGCGTCCACGACGAGGTCGCACGGGTACGCACCGGCCTGCGTGGCCACCCCCGTCACCCGGACCCCGAAGGCCCCGGGACCGGGCGCCGTCGTCAGACCGGTCACCGGCTCCCCGTGGTGCACCACCGCGCCCGGTTCGGCGCGCAGGGCGCTGACCAGGGCGCTCTCCAGCACGATGCGCCGGGCGTGGAGCATCACGAGGTCCTCGTCGCCGGCGCGCACGGAGGGGCGTACGTCGAACCAGTCCAGCTCGTGCCGCTCCCGGGCGCCGAGCCTCAGCATCTCCCGGTGGACGTCGGGAAGTTCCTCGCGCAGGACGGCGCGGGCGGCGCCGAGCAGGACGTGCGGCTGGTTCGCCTGGGGGACGCCGGGCCGGCGCCAGCCGAAGAAGTCCCGGTCGAGGGCGGTGCCCGGGGCACGCACCTCCCGTTCGAACAGCTCGACGGTGTGTCCGTGCCGTGCCGCGAGCAGCGCGGTCGCAAGCCCTCCGACACCCCCGCCGATGACCAGCACACGTGCCATTGCGCCCCCCGAGTCCCGAGCCGGTGAACCGTACGACGATCTGACCGCCCAGAGCCTGCACCCCGGGGACCTGGCCGAAACCCGCACACATGTCCGCTACGTCGGCCCGTCAGGCCCCGCCGCGGCTCGCCCGGTACGCCGCGACGGCCCGCCGGGTCTGCGCTTCGACCAGGTCGGCGTTGATCGCCACGGCGGCCCGCACCCCGGCTGCGGCCGCCCCGCTCAGCTGGTCCATCGGGTTCACCACGTTCCCCGCCGCCCACACGCCCCGCAGGGCGGTGGCTCCGGTGACGGGGTCCGCATCCACGCAGGTGCCGACCGCCACGCCGTCCCGCTCCACGGTGGTCAGGGGGAGGCCGAGGCTCGCCGCCACCCCGGCGCGGGCTTCGAACCACGGCGCCACCACCACGGCCGCGCAGTCCACCGACCCGCCGCCCGCCAGCCGCACCCCGACCAGCCGACGTCCGCCGCGGCCGTCACCACCGCCACGGCCGTCCCCCTCCGCGTCCCCCTCCCCGGCGACCACCAGGCCGGTCACCTCGCCCTCCACCACCGCAACGCCCAGCGCGGCCAGCAGCTCCCGGTCCTCGCCCGTGGGCGTCCAGGTGTGGGCCAGCAGCGTCACCCGGTCGCTCCACTGCCGCCACAGCTGCGCCTGCTGCACCGCCGTCGGCCCGGTCGCCAGCACGGCGAGCGGCATGCCGCCGAGCTCCCAGCCGTGGCAGTACGGACAGTGCAGCACCTCCCGTCCCCAGCGCTCCGCCAGCCCCGGCAGCTCCGGCAGCCGGTCCTCCAGGCCGGTGGCGAGCAGGAGCCGGCCGGCCCGCACGGCGCCGCCGTCGGCGCACCGCACCAGGAAGCCGCCCTCGGGCAGCGGATCGGCCGCGACGGCCGTGCCGGCCGCCCCGGACCGGATCACGCCGCCGTATCCGGCGACCTCCCTGCGCCCGCCGGCCAGCAGCTCCCCGGGGCTCGCCCCGTCCCGGCCGAGGTAGCCGTGCAGATGGGCGGCCGGGGCGTTGCGGGGGCGGCCGGAGTCGAGCACCATCACCGAACGCCGGGCCCGTGCCAGGGTCAGCGCCCCGGCGAGTCCGGCGGCGCCACCGCCCACGACCACCACGTCGAACTGCTGCGTGCTTGCGTTGTCCATACCGGCGAGGGTGGGCCCGTACACCCCGGCTTGACAAATGATGTTGCCAAACCGGCAAATGGAGTCATGCCCGCTCAGGACCCCGCGCACCCGGAGCACACGGAGCACCCCGAGGAACATCCGCCGCGGCGGGACGAAGGGCTCGCGGACGTGCTCACCGCCGTGGGCCCGCGGCTGCGCGCGCTGCGCCGGCAGCGCGGGACCACCCTGGCCCAGCTCAGCGAGGCCACCGGGATCTCGCTCTCCACGCTGTCCCGGCTGGAGTCCGGGCAGCGCCGGCCGACGCTGGAGCTGCTGCTCCCGCTGGCCAAGGCCCACCGGGTCGCGCTGGACGAGCTGGTGGGCGCGCCGGAGACGGGCGATCCGCGGATCCGCCCGCGCCCCTTCGTCCGGCACGGCAGCACCTATGTGCCGCTCACCCGCAGCTTCGGCGGGGTACACGCCTTCAAGCAGGTCATGCCGCCCGTCGAGGGCACCCCGCCCGAGCCGGAGCTGAAGGTCCACGAGGGCTACGAGTGGCTGTACGTGCTCTCCGGCCGGATCCGGCTGCTCCTCGGCGAGCACGACCTGGTCCTCACCGCCGGGGAAGTGGCGGAATTCGACACCCGCACCCCGCACGCCTTCTTCAACGCGGGGCCGCAACCCGCCGAGTGCATCAGTCTCTTCGGCCCGCAGGGCGAACGCATCCACGTCCGCGCCAGGCCGACCACCCGATCAAAAGACGGAAAAGGAAAGCCCCGATGACGACGAAGCCGAACCAGCGCCCCGAACGAGCCGTCCCCCAGCCCAACGCCGTCGTCGGCGTCGGCCTGGTCGTGGCCGACGCCGACGGGCGCGTACTCCTCGGCCAGGCACACGACGGCCGCTGGGAGCTGCCCGGCGGCAAGGTCGACCCCGGGGAGGGCTTCGAGCAGGCAGCAGCCCGCGAGCTGGGGGAGGAAACGGATCTGCGGGCGGATCCCGAGAACATCCGGATCCTGGCCGTCCAGATCGACGCGAAGGCCGGGATGACCCGCCTGACCGCGGCCGCCGTCACCACCGCCGCGCAGGGCACCCCCAAGGTCACCGAGCCACACAAGATCGTCCGCTGGGAGTGGTTCGCCCCGGCCGAGATCCCCCATGCCCTCTACGCCCCTTCGGCGGCGGTCCTGCGCACCTGGCGCCCCGAGCTCGCCCCGACCCTGCCGCCCGTGCCCTCGTACGACTACCCGGCGACCAACGGCCGTTAGCCCGGCCCCGCCCGCCCTGCCCCACCCCGTCCCGCCCGCCCCGCCCGCCCCGCCCGGCCCGCCCACCCGGGGCGCGGCTACACCCCCGCCGGCGCCCGCGGTGCGAAGTTGCCCTCGCGCAGGTCCTCCGCCAGCAGGCGCTTCGCGATCGCGTCCGCGGCCACCCGCAGCTCCTCGCTCCGCGGGCGGCCGCGGTCCTTCTCCAGCTGGTCCCCGAGCCAGTCCCCCCACGCCTTGGAGATCGCCGCGGCCTCGCGCTCCCCCGGCGGGGTGAGGGCGAGGAAGTTACCGTCCCGGGTCAGGTAGCCCTCCTCCACCATCCGGTCGAAGACGGGCAGCAGCACCTCGGGGGGAAGGGACCGGCGGGAGGCGATGAGCCCGAGGCTGGCGTAGCCGACCGTGCGGTGCATGAGTTCCACCTGCATGACGGCCCAGGCGCCCGCCATGTCCAGCCGCGTGTCCGCGTTCCGCACGAGCTGCCGGGCGGTCTCGGGCCCCATGCCCCGGAGGAGCTTGCCGACCGCGAGTTCGAGCACCTTGGCCGGGTCGCCGGTGGCCGTGGTCGGCGAGGCGAAGCCGTCGCCCATGTCCATGGAGCCGGCCCGGACGGTGTCGCGCAGCCGGACCTGCCTGAGGAAGAGCGCGACGACGAACCCGAAGAGCGCCACCGGTACCGTCCACAGGAACACCGTGTGCAGCGCCTGCTCGTACGCCGCGATGATCGGGCCGGCCGCCGCGGGATCCAGCCGGTGGACCCCCTCGGGGCTCTGGGCCGCCGTCCCCAGCCGGGCCGGGTCGGCTCCCGTGGCGCGCGCCGCCTCCCCGACGGCCCGTTCCAGCCCGGGCCCGAGGTGGTTGGCGTAGATCGTCCCGAACACGGCGGTCCCGAACGAGCTGCCGAGCGTACGGAAGAAGGTGACGCCCGAGGTGGCCGTGCCCAGGTCGGCGTAGTCCACGGTGTTCTGCACGGCGATCGTCAGCACCTGCATGCACAGGCCGACACCGGCTCCGAACACGAACATGTACAGCGATTCCCGCCAGGTGCCGGTCCCCGGGCCCATCCGCGACATCAGGTACAGGCCCACGGCCATCACCAGGCAGCCCACGATGGGGAAGACCCGGTACTGCCCCGTCCTGCCGGTGACGGTGCCGCTGAAGACGGACGCCATCAGCAGGCCGACGACCATGGGCAGCGTCCGCACGCCCGAGATCGTGGCCGAGTCGCCGTCCACGTACTGGAGGTAGGTCGGCAGGAAGGTCATCGCGCCGAGCATCGCGAACCCGACCACGAAACTGAGGACCGAGCAGACGCCGAAGACGGGGGTGCGGAAGAGCCGCATCGGCAGCATCGGCTCCGCGGCCCGCGTCTCGGCCAGGCAGAACAGCACGAGGGCCAGGGTGCCGCCCGCGAAGAGGCCGATGATGACCGGCGAGTTCCAGGCGTACTGGTTCCCGCCCCAGCTGGTGGCCAGGATCAGCGCGCCGGAGCCCACCGTGACCAGCGCGATGCCGAGGTAGTCGATGACGGGGCGGCCGTCGGCCCGTACGGAGGGAATGGTGCGGGCCGCCGCGACCACCACCAGGATCGCGATAGGGACGTTCACGTAGAACGCCCAGCGCCAGCTCAGCTCGTCGGTGAAGACCCCGCCGAGCAGCGGCCCGATGACGGTCGCGACGCCGAAGACGGCGCCGATCGCCCCCTGGTACGTGCCGCGTTCGCGCAGCGGCACCACGTCGGCGATGAGCGCCATCGAGGTGACCATGAGTCCGCCGGCGCCGACTCCCTGCACCCCGCGCCACAGGATGAGCAGGGTCATGTTGCCGGCCAGACCGCAGAGGAACGAGCCGGCGATGAAGACGATCGCCGAGATCTGGAAGATCCGCTTCCGGCCGAAGAGGTCGCCGAACCTGCCCACCAGCACGGTGGAGACCGTCTCCAGGAGGAGGTACGAGGTGACCACCCACGACATGTGGTCCCCGCCGCCGAGGTCCCCCACGATCGTGGGCAGGGCGGTTCCCACGATCGTCTGGTCGAGCGCCGCGAGCAGGACGCCCAGCATGATCGTGCCGAAGACGACGTTGCGCCGCCGCCGGTCGAGCACGGGGGGCGCCGCGGCTGCAGGGGGAGCCGTGGTGGTCACACTCGCACTCTCACAGCGTCCCCGCCCCGCCGCATGCCCCGCCGGGCCGTACGGGGGACCCTGCTGCGGGATCAGCGCAGGTAGGCGAGGCCGGGATGCTCGGCCGCGTACCCGTCGAGCAGCCGCCGGGCCACCCTCACGGAGTCCACCAGCGGGTGCAGGGCGAAGGCCTTGACCGCGTCGGCCCGGGAGCCGCTCGCCGCGGCCCGGAGCACGGCCCGCTCGACCGCCTTGACGGACGTGACGAGTCCGACCGCGTGCAGCGGCAGCGGGTCCACGGCCACCGGGTGGGCGCCGTTGGCGTCGACCAGGCAGGGCACCTCGATCACCGCCTCGGCGTCCAGCACGGACAGCGTGGAGCCGTTGCGGACGTTCAGGATCAGCGTGGCCCGCTCGTCTCGGGCGATGGCCCGCATCAGCGCGAGTGCGACCTGCTCGTACCCGCCGGACTCCAGGTCGGCCGCGTCGCGCTCGCCGAGGCCCGCCGCCTCGCGGTTCTCGGCCATGTACGTGGCCTCGCGTTCGTGCCGGGTCCGGTCCCAGGCGGCCAGCGCCGCCCCGGCGGGCTGCCCGGGCCGCGCAGCCTCGGCGTAGAAGCCGCGCTGCTGGTCGCGCAGGAACGCGCCGCGCGTCTGCCCGGCCTCCTGGTAGGCCCGTACGGTGTCGCGGTTGAAGTAGTAGTAGTGCAGGTACTCGTTCGGGACCGCGCCGAGCGAGCGCAGCCATTCGGCGCCGAACAGCCGCCCCTCCTCGAAGGACTCCAGCGCTTCGGTGTCGGCCAGCAGCCGGGGCAGTTCGTCGCGGCCGCCGATGCGCAGCCCGCGGACCCAGCCCAGGTGGTTGAGGCCGACGTAGTCGATCCAGGCCTCCTGCGGGCGGGCTCCCAGCAGCCGGGCGATGCGCCGGCCGAGCCCCACCGGGGAGTCGCAGATCCCGATCACCCGCCCGCCCAGCTCCTCGGCCATCGCCTCGGTGACCAGCCCGGCCGGGTTGGTGAAGTTGATGACCCAGGCCCCGGGGGCCGTACGGGCGATCCTGCGCGCGAGTGCGCGGGCGACGGGCACGGTCCGCAGGCCGTACGCGACTCCGCCCGCGCCCACCGTCTCCTGTCCGAGCACGCCCTGCGCCAGGGCGATCCGCTCGTCCGCGGCGCGCCCGTCCAGGCCGCCGACCCGGATGGCACAGAAGACGAAGTCGGCCTCGCGCAGCGCCTCGTCCAGGTCCCGTGTGGCCGTGACGGCGGGCGGGTCGTCGACCCCGGAGGCGGCCGCCTGGTCGGCGAGCACCCGGGTCATGGCGGTGAGCCGGGCGGGGTCCTCGTCGTACAGGGTCACCCCGGTCACCCGGCCCTCGGCCCGGTCGCCGAGGAGCGCCCCGTACACCAGCGGTACCCGGAATCCGCCTCCGCCGAGGATGGTCAGCCGCACGCCCTTGCCGCCCTTCGTCCTGTCACACCGGTACTCCGCCGTGCCACGACCGGTGCCACGATCCGTGGCATCCGGGTCCGCGGCACGCGGTGTCGGGCTCCAGTGTCCCCTGCCGGGCGCCGGGCGGCGGTCAGTCCACCGGCGAGGGCACGGCGCGGAGCCGGGGTCCCTGGTGGAGCGGGGCGGCGCCGCCGCCGCGGACCGGACCGGTGGGCGCGCCCTGGGGGGCGGAGAGGATCAGGGTGATCCGGGTGAGGCCCATCCCGTCGAGCATGCGGCTGGATTCCGCCACCATCCGGCAGCGCACGAGGCCCCACTGGGGGTCCCAGTGGCGCACCGTCCGCACCGCCCCGTCGTGCTCGGCGGCGTCGGCGCCGTGGGTGGTCAGCCAGTGCGGCACGCCGTAGCGGTAGGCCGCCTCCATGAAGGGGTCGCGGGCCACCTCCTGGCGGATGCTGCGCAGTCCCTCGTCCTCCGGGGCCGCGGCCAGCGCGTTCGCGAACCGGGCCAGCAGCGGTACGCACCAGGCCGGTTCGTGGTCCTCCAGCACGGCCGCGGCGTCCGGGTGGAACAGCACGAAGCGCAGGAAGTTGTCGTCCGGCAGGGCCGTGGGGTGCGGGCGTACCGACTGGAACAGCTTGTCGAACGCCGAGTTGGTCAGGGCCACGTCCCAGCGGTGGTCCACGAGGAAGCTCGGGTAGGGCACGGCCTCCATCAGGGCCGCGTAGTCGCACAGGTAGTCGCGCTGGGCGGGGTCCTCGGGCAGCCGGTTCTCCTCGGCCGCCCGCCAGGTCGGCGGCGGGTCCCGGTCGACCATGACGCGGAACAACCAGAAGCACTGCCGCTCGCTCATCTCCAAGGCCTCGGCCAGGGCGAGCAGTTTGCGGTCGGTCCATTCCTTGACCAGACCGCGTTCCCAGTTCCCGTAAGCACGGACGCTGATGCGCAACCGCGCGGCGAGGTCCTCCTGGCTCAGGCCCAGTTCCTCGCGGCGCTGGCGCAAAATCTCCTTGCGTCGCTCCGACCGCACTGCGCCACGTGCGGGCTCCTCGCCCGCCAGGCGCTCCTCACCGGCTTGGGCGAGGCCATCGGACGGGCCCACCGCTGCGAGATGTGGCACCGAGAGCTCCCCCTCCTCACGGTCTGGATCTTCAATTTCCTCTGGCGATCCTGCTACCGACTTCATTCGAGTGTCAACTATCGTGGCAATTCCAGCCTCTTGACAGCTCATTCGCGCCACAGCTGTGGCAAGTTCTGGCCCTGCGGCGGCGGACCGGCTAGATTCCAAAAGCCGACCATGTGCCCGTACCGACCTCGCCGCGATCTAGGAGAACCACTGGTGACAGACGGCTTCCCGGCTCCCGTCGCGGTGGCCAACGCGCCCCTGGCAGCCACCGTCACGCGCGTCGCCGAACTCGCGGGCAAGTTGGGGTACGACCTGAACAAGGTCTTCGACCTGCGCCGCCTCTCCGAGGCCTCGGGCGTCCCCGCCGACGTGGTCAAGACGCTGCTGGACGGCAGGCCCGCCGGCGAGCCCTGTCTGCAGACCCGCTTCCTCCAGCGCCTCGACCTGCTCCGCCGCACCCGGGTCAAACCCAACGGCCGCCGCTACACGCAGCAGGAGATCGCCGATGGCGCCGGGATGTCCCGACAGCAGGCCGGCGCCCTGATCAACGGCGACCGTCGGCCCACCATGGAGCACTGCGACGCGATCCAGCGCTTCTTCGGCGTCCACGCGGGCTTCCTCACCGCGCACGACGCCGACGCCCTCACCGACGCCCTCCTGCGCACCGAGCAGCAGCTGCTCCAGGACTACGCGGGCCGCACCCGCGAAACCGTACCCGCCCCGGCGGCTTCGGCAGGCGATCCGCTGGCAAGACTTCTCCAGAACCACGGCGTCCGGGGCATCGCCTGGCGCGCCGCCCAACTGCCCAGCGACAAGCACCGGGACAAGGTGACCGAATGGCTGGACATGCTTCTCGAAAGCGTGAAACCGAACGACGAATCCTGACCCAGTCGCGAGTCTGGGTCTGATCCTTGAGTCCTGATCCGGATCCGCGCCGACGGGGAGAACGGTGAGCATAGGCAGAGAGCAGCGCCGGTTGTGCGGCGAACTGGTGGCCGGGCTCCGGCTGACCGCGCCCGTGGAACCCGTGGACCTCTACGCCGCCCTCTGCGAGGGCATGAGCAGACACCGCGGCCGCCGGGTGGACTTCCGGATGGCCTCGTTCCCGCCGGGGACGGCCAGCGGCCTGTGGCTCGACATGGCGGACCGCGACCTGGTGGTCATCGAGGAACGCACCGCGCCGGACCACCAGCTGGTGATCCTCGGCCACGAGCTGTGGCACATGAAGGCCGGCCACTGCAGCCACCACGTCGACGGAGCCGCCGTCGCCGCCCGACTGCTGTCCGACGAGGCCGACCTCGGCGAGACCGTCCGCCGGGTCGCCGCGCGCACCCGTGCCGACGTCCAGGAGGAGACCGAGGCCGAGACGTTCGGTTTACTGCTGGGCAGCCGGTGCCGCACCTGGCTGGCCGGGTCCGCGAGCCACCGGGCGCCCGCACAGCGAGACCAGTTGGCGGGGCGCATCGAGGCCTCGCTCGGATACCGGGGGCACAGGAACGACCGTTGAAAGGCCAGGACTACTACATTCCGGCAGCCGCGATGGCGATCGCGCTCGCCTTCAAGCTGCCCGCCCTGAGGCACAACTGGCGCGATCCGCTGCTGCGTTCCGTCTGCGCCCTGCTGATCCTGGCCGGATCGGTGTTCACCTTCGCCGCTCCCCCGACGATCGGGGCGGTCAACCGCTGGACCGGCGTCAGCAACTTCTCCGCCCCCCTCGTCTACTGCCTGATCACCGCCTTCAGCGCCGCCTGCCTGGTACTGATCGTGAACTGGCGCGGCGGCCCGCCCGAGTTGACCCAGCGCATCTCGCGCCGCTGGATCCTCGGCTACGGCGCGGTCATCGTGGGGCTGATCATCCTCTTCCTGCTCGGTGACGCGCCGGTGGAGCGGCTGCGCGACTTCGACACGTACTACGCCGGCACCCCGTACATGCGCGAGCTGATCGCCCTGTACCTGCTGGCGCACAACGTCGCCGCCGTCGTCATGGTGGCCATGTGCTGGCGCTGGTCGCTCCAGGTACGCGGCTGGCTGCGCACCGGCCTCGTGATCATCGTGCTCGGGTACGTCTTCAACCTCAGTTACGACGCGACCAAGATGACCGCCGTGATCGCCCGTTGGACGGGCCACGACCTCGACTGGCTGAGCACCTTCGCCGCCCCGCCGCTCGCCTCCGCGGGCGCACTGATCAGCGCGATCGGCTTCGTCGTGCCCCTGGTCTGCCAGCGGCTGTCCGACAGCTGGCAGACGTGGACCACCTACCGGCGGCTCGGCGCGCTCTGGCAAGAGGTGCAGATCGCGGCGCCCAGCGGCGTTCCCGCCATCCGGATGGCCTGGTGGTCCCCGGTCGAGCTGAGGATGATCCAGCGCGAGTCGGACATCCATGACGGTTTCCTGCACCTGGGGCCGTACTTCGACAAGCGCCACCACGACGACGCCTACGACCGCGCCCTCACCGACGGGGCGGACGAGGAGACGGCGCGCGCTGTCGCCGACGCGGCGATGGTCGCGGCCGCCGTCCAGGCCCGCTCCGCGGACCCCGAGGGCAAGGTCATCGGAGCCAGCGAGGAGAGCACGCCCGACACCCCAGGCGGGCCGCGCGACCTCGTCCGCATCTCCCACGCCCTGCGGCATTCGCCCGTGGTGGAGGCCGTGCGCCGGCAGGTCGCGCTGCCGAGCTGATCAGCGCCCGGCGACGGCCGGCGCCACCTTCGGGAAGAGGTCCTGGAAGGGTGCGGCGCTGTCGACGCCCTCACGGCCGTACGGGGCGTCGAAGCTCCACACCATGAACAGCAGGAACACGATCAGCGCGCTGAAGAGCCCCGCCAGCAGCAGCTCCCGTCCCGAGCGGCGGATCTGGAGGGTGAAGATCAGCCCCACCGTCACCACCCCGCCGACCAGCAGCCCGAACCACACCACGCTCGGCAGGGTCGACTCGGAGCTCTGCACCCGCGAGTGGCGGGCGTCGTCGGCCGCCGCGATGTGGTCCAGCAGCGGCTGGTAGGTCTGGGCCTGGAGTTCGGTGGCCGGGCTCTGGTGGGTGACGTCGCTGCGCAGCGTGCCGAGGAGCTCGGCGCCCTCGGGAGAGGCGTCCTTGCCGGAGGTCAGCCGGGGCCAGTCCACGGCGACGGTGTGGGAGACGTACGCGTCCACCTCGCCGCGGATCCGGTCGCGAACGGCGGCCGGGTAGACGTCGGCCCGCTGCGAGACCTCGTACAGCGACTGGGCCTCGCGGCGCACGCTGTCCTCGGCGGCACCGCGGGCCTCCCAGACCCCGGCGATGGCCAGGCCCAGCACGATCGCGTAGACCACACCCACCATCATCGTCATGTACTCGATGACGTCAGGGGTTTCGCTGGTGTCCTCGTCGGCTGCGACCCGGCGGTGCCGGATCAGCGTGCAGGCGAGGACGAGGGCGCAGACGAGCACCATGGCGATGGCCAGGACCAGCCATTCGGACACGAGGGATCTCCCGTTGGTGGGTCGGTTCGGATCGTCGGATCTTCGGATCGTCGGTTCGGACGGAACGTGGTGCGCGCGGGCTCAGCCGCGGCTCTTGGAGCGGGGCCGCAGGGCGGCGGCCGCCAGCACGGCCGGGGTGGTGACGACCACCATGAGCATCATGGTGGACAGGCCGTTCGGGCCGCGCCGCTCCAGGGCAGTTGCGCGGTACGGGCGCACGTGGAAGGCGCTCACGGGCACGGCCACGGCTGCGATCCGGGGCGGAGCCGGGCTCTTCCCGGGCACCGGCCCTGCCCCCTCCGCGGCAGCCGCCGCGGGCGCCGGGGGCCCCACCTGCCCGGCCCTCGCCTCCGCCGGCGGCCGCACGGGCTCCGGCCGCGGCGGTTCGGCCACGGGAACCGGAGCCGGCCCCCGCCCGGGGTGGTGCACGGTCGGCCGGGCGGCGCCGGGCAGGAGGGCCCGTACCGGCGGTCGCGGCGAGGGCCGTACCACGGGCGGGGAGGGCTCGGCGGCGGGCGCGGAAGGCTCCGCGGCGGGCGGCCGCGGCTGCGCGCTCGGCACGCACGCGTCCGCGCGGGCGCCGTCCTCGTCGCCGTCCTCGTAGCCGTAGCCGTAGCCGTAGCCGCCGGGAGCGTCGCCATGGCTGTGGCCACCCGGGTGGTCGGGGCGGTGGCCGTCGTCCGCGACCGCCACCTGGGCGTGCAGTGGGCTGAGCGCCGCCACCAGGCCCGCCCCGGCGAAGTACTGCCAAGCGGTCACCGCGCGTCCTTCCGTTCCGCAGCCGTTGTGAGGTGTCGGCTGAAGAAACGATCACGGGACCGCTTCGATACGCTGCAGACGCGTCAAGATCTCCGGCGGAGGAATTACTTCAGGCCATCGGCGGCAGAAACCCGCCCGGGGACCTCGACACCGCCGTCCGGGAGCGCATCCGCGAGGATCCGCAGCGCCGCCTCCGACGGCGAGCCCGCCTCCGCGGTATAGGTGATCAGCGACTGGTCGGGGTCGTCCGGCAGGTTCAGGCTCTCGTAGGCGAGGGTCAGCTCGCCGACCACCGGATGCCTCAGGTGGTATCCGCCGTGGCTCTTGAGCCGGACCTCCTGCCGGGCCCAGAGGCCGGCGAACTCCGGGCTCCGCGCGCGCAGTTCCTCGATCAGCGCGGTGAACCGCCCGTCGTAGGGGTGGCGTCCGCGGTCCAGCCGGAGGTAGGCGACCAAGTCCCGTGCCTTGGCCTCCCAGTTGACGTACCGACCGCGTACCCCGGGGTCCAGGAAGACCAGCCGGGCCTTGTTGCGCTGCTCCGGGGCCAGTGCGCCGAAATCGGTGATCAGGGCGGCGAAGAGCGGGTTCCAGGCGAGGATGTCGGTGCGCCGGCCGATGACGAACGCCGGGGTCTGCGGGATCGACTCCAGCAGCCTGCGCAAGCCCGGTCGGACCTCCTGCACCGCCGCGCCCCCGCCGTCATCGCCGTCCCCGGCAGTGGGCTGTGCGCCCCGTCCCGCGGTGCGCACCAGCCGGGTCAGGTGGGCGGTCTCGGTGGCGTCCAGGCGCAGGGCGCTCGCCACGGCCCCGAGGACGGCGTCGGAGACGTTCTCCGCGCGGCCCTGCTCGAAGCGGGTGTAGTAGTCCACGCTCACCCCGGCGAGCTGCGCGAGCTCCTCGCGGCGCAGGCCCGGCACCCGGCGGCGGCCGCCCAGGAAGGGCAGGCCCGAGTCCTCGGGGCGGATCCGGGCGCGCCGGGACCGCAGGAAGTCGCCGAGTTCCGCTTTCGGGCGTGTGGCTGTCATATCCGCGATCTTAAAGGGCCCGGACACCCCGGGCGGAAGTCTTCCTCAGCCGAGGGAAAGGGCCGGTCCGGTGACCATGAGCCCGAGGTCGCGGCCCGCGTAGGCGAAGAACGCGAAGATCACCAGGGCGGCGCCGCCGAGGGCGAGGTCCTTGAAGAACTGGCCCTGCTCCGTCATCTTCGCCTGCGGGTCCTTCTCGGCCCAGAAGCCGTGCATCAGCACGGCCGCCGAGAAGCAGAAGGCGGCGAGGACGAGCGCCCCGATATCGGCCCACAGACCGACGGCCACGCTGACCGCACCGACCCCGAGAGCCACTCCGCTGGCGAAGACTGCGGCGGTGGCGAAGGGAACCCCGCGCGAGGCCGTGTATCCGGCCATGCTCTTGGTGTGGGTCAGGTGGTTCAGCGCGGATGCCGCGAAGAGGCATACGAACAGGAGGCGGCCGATCAGCACGATCACATCCATGACGACCTCCGAGGAGAAGCAGGCCGGCCGTGTACGCGGCGCCTGCCCGAGCGGGGGCCGTTCACTCACCCCGCTCAGGCGGTCCGGGCGATAGGCCGAAGGGGCGCGACCTCGGCAGGTCGCGCCCCTCTCGGAGTCGGGCCGGTGCGCCCGGGCTGTACGGCCCGGCGGCGGGGGTCAGCCCGCCTCGGAACCGCCGAAGCGCTCGCGGTAGGACTCCAGGTCCTCCTCGGTGATCTTCGCGAAGAGCACCGGCGGCACGGTGAACGGCGTCCCCGCCGGGACGGCGTCCAGCGAGCGGGCCTGCTCCGGGGTCACCCACGCCGCGGTGTCGTCGGCGAGCGCGAACGCGGAGCGCATGGCGCGCGCCGAGGCCGGGATGAACGGCTCGGAGACCACCGAGTAGAGGTGGATGAGGTTCATCGCGGTGCGCAGGGTGAGGGCCGCGCCCTCCGGGTCGGTCTTGATCTCCAGCCAGGGGGCCTTCTCCTCCAGGTAGGAGTTTCCGGCCGACCACAGTGCGCGCAGGGCGGCCGCCGCCTTGCGGAACTGGGTGGTCTCCATGTGGCCCTCGTACTCGGCCAGCAGCTCGGCGATCTGCTCCCCGAGCCGGGTCTCGGCCTCGCCGGCCGCCGTGCCCGCCGGGACCTCGTCGCCGAAGCGCTTGCGGGAGAAGGAGAGCACGCGGTTGACGAAGTTGCCGAGGGTGTCGGCGAGGTCCTTGTTGACCGTGGCGGTGAAGTGCTCCCACGTGAAGGACGAGTCGTCGGACTCGGGAGCGTTGGCGATGAGGAAGTAGCGCCAGTAGTCGGCGGGGAGGATCTCCAGCGCCTGGTCGGTGAAGACGCCGCGCTTCTGCGAGGTGGAGAACTTCCCGCCGTAGTACGTCAGCCAGTTGAAGGCCTTGACGTAGTCGACCTTCTTCCACGGCTCGCGGGTGCCGAGCTCGGTGGCCGGGAACATCACCGTGTGGAACGGGACGTTGTCCTTGGCCATGAACTGCGTGTAGCGGACGTCCTCGGCCTCGTACCACCACGACTTCCAGTCGCGGGTGGCCGGGTCCAGGTCCGACCACTCCTTGGTCGAGCCGATGTACTCGACGGGGGCGTCGAACCAGACGTAGAAGACCTTGCCCTCGGCGGCCAGGTCGGGCCAGGTGTCGGCCGGGACCGGGACACCCCAGTCGAGGTCGCGGGTGATCGCGCGGTCGTGCAGGCCCTCGGTCAGCCACTTGCGGGCGATGGAGGACGCCAGCTGGGGCCACTCCTCCTCGTGCTGCGCGACCCAGGCCTCGACCTCGTGCTGGAGCTTGGACTGCAGGAGGAACAGGTGCTTGGTCTCGCGGACCTCCAGCTCGGTGGAGCCGGAGATCGCCGAGCGGGGCTCGATCAGGTCGGTGGGGTCCAGGACGCGGGTGCAGTTCTCGCACTGGTCGCCGCGGGCCTTGTCGTAGCCGCAGTGCGGGCAGGTGCCCTCGACGTAGCGGTCCGGCAGGAAGCGGCCGTCGACCGGCGAGTAGACCTGCCGGATCGCGCGCTCCTCGATGAAGCCGTTCTCCTGGAGCCGGCGCGCGAAGCGCTGGGTGATCTCGCGGTTCTGCGCGGAGGAGCTGCGGCCGAAGTAGTCGAAGGACAGCTCGAAGCCGTCGTAGACCGCCTTCTGGGCCTCGTGGGCCTGCGCACAGAACTCGGCGACCGTGAGGCCGGCTTCCTTGGCGGCGAGCTCGGCCGGGGTGCCGTGCTCGTCGGTGGCGCAGATGTAGAGCACGTCGTGGCCGCGCTGGCGGAGGTACCGGGCGTACACGTCCGCCGGAAGCATCGACCCGACCATGTTGCCCAGGTGCTTGATCCCGTTGATGTACGGAAGCGCGCTGGTGATCAGGTGTCGAGCCATCCTCGGATGCTCCATTCGTTGCATTATGCGGATTTGTGCGGTGGCAAACGTGCCGTGACGGATTGTGATCCGGTTCATCGTATCGAACCGCCGAAAGGCCCCGCGCCGCATTTCTGTGGGTGGGCGTCACGCAAAAGCGAGGGAAGTGACCTCTGCGTCACGGCCCTCGCTCCGGGTCATGGTACGTCACCCGGCGTGTGCCCCGTTCGGTGCCCCGGGAGGCGCGACCGGCCGGTGCATGGCCTCCCCGCTTGGCGAGGGCATATGCGTTTGCGCTGGTTGGAGCCGCGTGCGGTCGAAGTCTGTCACGAGTCGATCATCACCGACCGTAATCCTCCAGGTTTCTTCTCCGCGCCCCCCGAGTGCGCCCGGACTGCCAGGCTGAGCCGCGTACAGGGGATGAGGTGGAACGGTGAGCGATGGCGGACCAGAGGAGTCCGGTGGGGCTGTGGGACTGCCCAGCCGACGGCAGCGGCCGACACCCATGAGCCAGTGGGACCCGACCGCACGGTTGTCGTACTGGGCCTTCCACACCAACCGGCGGCCCTCGTACATGCGCTTCGCGTATTTGCAGCTCGGATCCGACGCGGCGGCCGAAGCCGCGGTGGACGCCACCTTCGACTCGATCATGAACGAGTGGCTACGCATGCTCCATATGGACCGCCTCGACGCCTATGCCTGGACCATCCTCAAGCAGCGGCTGGTCGACCGGCAGCACCTGCGCAGCCCGTGGCCGGAGCCCATGGACATCAGCGCCTTCGAGGCCGCGCTCAAGGAGGCCAATGCCGACCAGTACGAGGTCCTGACCGACACCATCCGCTTCTACTCGGCCGTCTCCCGGCTCGCCGAGCGCCAGCGCGACGCCGTGCTGCTGCGCTACGGGCTCCAGTGCACGCCGGGCGAGGCCGCCGCCGTCATGGGCGTCGACGAGGCCACGGTCCGCTCGCAGCTGGGCCAGGCCCACCGCCGGCTCGCCCGCCTGCTCGACACCCCTGCCGAATCATGAGGCGGCGGGAGGGCAAGGAAGAGCGCGGCGGCGACGCCACCCGCCGCTCGCTGGCCGAGTTCCTGGCCCGGGCGAGCGTCCGGGACCGCTACCCGCACTACGACCTGGGCGCGGCCGAGGCGCGGCTGCTGCGCACCCCCCGCATGGGCGGCTGGGCGGCCCGCACCCGGCGGCGGGCCTACGGGTGGAGCGACCCGGTGCGGGACTGCCCGCTCGACTCGGAACGGGCCCGCCGCGACCTGAAGGCCGCCTGTCTGGCGGCGGTGTGCGCGCCGAGGGCGGAGGCGCAGCTCGAAGCGTTCCTCGCCGGGGGGCCGACCGATCTGGGCGGCGCCCTGGTCTTCGGGTGTCTGCTGCACCTGGCCGGGCTGCGCGAGGGTGCCCGGTTCTGGTGGCAGTTCGCCGCCGGTTCCGGGACGGCCCGGACGGTGGTGGCCGCGTACTGCCTCTTCCTGGACCACTCCCGGCGCGGGGAGCACCACGACGCCCGGGTCTGGGCGCGTGAGCTGGGCCGCCGCGGGTTCCGGCCCGGGGGCCGGCGCGAATTGCGGGAGGTCCGGCTGTGCGCCCAGGCGGCCGTGTTGCGCTACGTCGACCAGCTCGACGATCCCGATCTGGGCCCGGTGCCGATGCCCCGGCCCGGGCTGACCTCCGTCCTGGCGGCGTTCCGGTCGCCGCCCCGGATGCAGCCGCAGCCGCCGCGGCCGGTCGCCGGGCCGCGGCGGCGGCCGCGGCTCGCGGCGGCCTCCCGGGGTCGCGCCCCGCAGGGCGGCACGAGCGAGGCCATGGCGGAGGCCCGGCGGGCCCTGGCCGTCGTACGCGTCCTGGAGAAGCACCCGCTGGGGGTCCGCCTCGGCCAGCTCGGGCGGGAGTCCGGGCTCGCCGAGGCGGAGCTGCAGCCGGTGCTGGCGATGCTGTGCGAGGAGGAGTACGCGTACCGACCGGGCGCCGGCGTGTACGCGCGCGGGCCCGCGCTGGACCGGCTCGCCACCCCGGGCGGCAGCGGTCTGGCGGGCCAGCTCCAGCGGACCCTGGCCCTGGCCCGGGACAGTGCGGGCGCCGCGGTGTACCTGAGCCGGTACGCCGACGGCGAGGTCCGGATCACCCAGATGGCCGACGGGCCCGGGGCGCCGCCCGTCCAGGAGTGGGTGGACTTCAGGGCGGCCGCGCATGCCAGCGCCGTCGGCAAGTGCCTGCTGACCCAGCTCGACCACGACCGCCGGCGCGACCACGTGGCCCGGCACCGGCCTGCGCGGCTCACCCCACAGACGATCACCGACAGCCGGGTCCTGTTCACCGCCCTGGACGCGGTGGCTCCGGGCGCGCCCGTCTTCGACCTGCGCGAGTACTCCCCGGGCGTGGTCTGCTCGGCGGTCCCGATCGCCACCGGCGACGCGGCCGGCAGCCTGGCGCTCTCCCTCCCGGCGTCCCATGCGCACCGGCTGCACGAGGCGACGGATGCCCTGCGCCGCAAGGCCGTTCCGGTACTGCTGGCCCTGCTCCTGTCGGGGGCGATCCCGCCGGACGCGCCGGATGCCGCGGATGCCCCGGCGGCGGCGCCGGAGCCCGCGCCGGCCCCGACCGGCATCAGTGCGGAGACCCTGCGGCACTTCCGCCACGTGTTCCGGACCGCGCTGCCCCGGCAGACCCGCGGGGCGGCCGCCCCGGCCGGCCCGCACCTGGTCAGCGACACCGCCGCGGCGGCGGCGTACCTGTTCGAGGCTTTCCCGGACACCGACCCGCCGCGGCTGGCCCTGCCCCACACCTTCGCCCCGCTCACCCCGGGCAGCCTGCCGGCCGCCGAAGGGCTGGTGGTCCTGAGCACCACCTGACGCGCGCGGGCCGCGGGGGGGGGCGGGGGCGAGAACCCCCGCCCAGGGCGGGTAGGCGGGTCCACCCCGCCCGCCGCCGGCTCCGCCACGGGTTCACCCCGCCCGGGTGAGCCGGTCCGCCCCCGACAGCACGGCCGCCGCCAAGGCCTCCGCCGCGGCGGACGACCGCCGACCGCGCAGCAGGGCGAACTCCACCGCGCCCAGCTCCGGCAGCCCGCCGACCCGTACCAGCCCCGGCGGGATCAGCCCGCGCGTATGGGCCATCACGCCCAGCCCGGCCCGGGCCGCGGCGACCAGCCCGCTGAGGCTGCCGCTGGTGCAGGCGATCCGCCAGGGCCGCCCCTCGCGTTCCAGCACTTCCAGTGCCCGGGCCCGGGTGATCCCCGGCGGCGGGAAGAGGATCAGCGGTACCGGGCGGTCCGGGTCCACCCGCAGGCCCTCCGCCCCGATCCAGACCATCCGGTCCCGCCAGACCAGCCGGCCGCGCTCGTCGCCCGGCCCGCGCCGCTTCGCCAGCACCAGGTCGAGCCGTCCCGCGTCCAGGCGTTCGTGCAGGGTCCCGGACAGCTCCACCGACAGCTCCAGGTCCACTTCGGGGTGCTCGTGCCGGAAGCCCTCCAGGATCTCCGGCAGCCGGGTCAGCACGAAGTCCTCCGACGCCCCGAACCGCAGCCGGCCGCGCAACCGCGTCCCGGCGAAGAAGGCCGCCGCCCGCTCGTGCGCTTCCAGGATGGTCCGCGCGAAGCCGAGCAGCGCCTCGCCGTCCTCGGTGAGTTCCACGCTGTGGGTGTCCCGGAGGAAGAGCGGCCGCCCGGTCGCCTCCTCCAGCCGCCGGACGTGCTGGCTGACCGTGGACTGCCGTACGCCGAGCCGCCCGGCGGCCTGGGTGAAGCTCAGCGTCTGGGCCACCGTGAGGAACGTACGCAGCTGGACGGGGTCGTACACGCATCCCAGCTTATTGCGGAACGTGATGGCAGTGAGTGCAGTATGCGGGTTTCCCGATCACCGGGGGCCCGCCGACGATGGGAGCAGTACCCCCGCCCGCCCGCACGACAGCAAATGAGCCTCCGCACATGCGCCGCCCGTCCCTCCCCACCGTGCTGACCTTGGACCCGTACGTCCTGGCCCTGCTCGGCACCGTCGGCCTCGCCGCCCTGCTCCCCGCGCGCGGGACGGCCGCCACCGTGTCCGGGGGCGCCGCCACGGCGGCCGTGGCCCTGCTCTTCTTCCTCTACGGCGCCCGGCTCTCCACCCGGGAGGCCCTCGACGGACTGCGCCACTGGCGGCTCCACCTGACCGTGCTGGGCTGCACCTTCCTGCTGTTCCCGGCGCTCGGCCTGGCGACCGGGTGGCTGGTCCCCACCCTGCTGACGCCCCCGCTGCAGAGCGGGCTGCTCTTCCTCTGCCTGGTTCCCTCGACCATCCAGTCCTCCATTGCCTTCACCTCGATCGCCCGTGGCAACGTGCCCGCCGCGATCTGCGCCGGCTCCTTCTCCAGCCTCGCCGGGATCGTCCTGACCCCGCTGCTCGCCGCCGGGCTGCTCGGCGGCAGCGCGGGCGGTTTCTCCCCCGACTCCCTCGTCAAGATCGTCCTGCAGCTCCTGCTGCCCTTCCTCCTGGGCCAGGTCCTGCGCCCGTGGGTCGGCGGATTCCTCGTCCGCCACAAGAAGGTGCTCGGCCGCGTCGACCGCGGTTCGATCCTGCTCGTCGTCTACACCGCCTTCAGCGCGGGCCTGGCCGCGGGCATCTGGCACCAGGTCAGCCTTCCGCGGCTGGGCGCCCTGTTGATGGTGGAGGCCGCGCTCCTCACGGTGATGCTGCTGGTCACCTGGTACGGGGCGGGGCGCCTCGGCTTCGGCCGCGAGGACCGCATCGCCATCCAGTTCGCCGGGTCCAAGAAGAGCCTGGCGGCCGGACTCCCCATGGCCGGCGTGCTGTTCGGCGCGCAGGCGAGCCTCGCGGTGCTGCCGCTGATGCTGTTCCACCAGATGCAGCTGATGGTGTGCGCGGTGCTGGCGCGGCGCCGCGCACAGGATGCCGCGCCCGGCTCCGGGGCCGAACTCGGCCCCGGGCATGTGGTGGAGGTCTCGCCCGGGTCCCAACACCCTGCCCTGCGGGCCCGGTAACGTGCGGCGGTGACCTGGATACGCCCGCTCGCCGCCCATGCCGAACGCCCCTGCACCCTGGTGGTGTGCCGTGGGTGCTGTTGCGGAGACCCCCGCAAGAACCCCGGCACCGACCATGCGGGCCAACTGGCCCGGCTGCGCGAGGCCGCGGCGGCTTCCGGGGGCCGGCTGGCGGTCCGTACGAGCGACTGCCTCGGCCCGTGCGCGCAGGCCAACGTCATCGTGGTCCAGCCCACCAGCGAGGCCCGTCGGCGGGGTGCCCGCGCGGCCTGGTTCGGCTGGGCGCTGGACGACACTGCCACGGACGAGGTCATCGCCTGGGCGGAATCCGGCGGCCCGGGCGTCACCCCCGTCCCGCCGACGCTGGACCTCCACCGCATCGACCCCCCGGACCCCAAGCCGGCCCCCACCCGCCGCGGCCGCCGCCGCTAGATGAATGAGTCCGATGTCTGTGCTGGTCGCGACCATGGCGAAGGGCGCCCGTTGGTCAGTGTGTGAAGACAAACCTGGACGCCCTTCTGG
>NZ_JBEZBN010000060.1:0-35966 GCF_040647115.1 Streptomyces sp. NPDC044571 | reverse complement strand
GATCCTCATCGTCGGCATCGCCATCGACCTCCTCATCTTCAGCCCCATCGAACGCCGGGTACTCCGCACCCGCGGCCTGCAGGTCAAGAGCTGATTCCCGTGTCCCCCGCCCCCGTTCTCCTGGTCATCGCCCACGGCAGCCGCGATCCGCGGCACGCGGCGACCGTGCACGCCCTGACCCGGCGGGCGCGGGCGCTGCGGCCGGGTCTGCGGGTGGAGACGGCCTTCCTGGACTTCAACGCCCCGCGGGTCGAACAGGTGCTGTCCGCCCTGTACGCCGAAGGTGTCCGCGACGTGGCGGCCCTGCCGCTGCTGCTCACCCGGGCCTTCCACGCCAAGGCGGACATCCCTGCGGTGCTCTCGCAGGCCACGACCCGGCTGCCGGGCCTCTCGGTCCGGCTCACCGAGGTCCTCGGCCCCTCCCCGCTCCTGACGCAGGCGCTTGAGCGCCGCCTGTGGGAGGCGGGGCTCGACCCGGCGGACCGGGCGGGCACCGGTGTGGTGCTCGCGTCCGCCGGATCCTCTGACCCGGAGGCGATCGCAGTGATCGCTGAAATCGCGCGGGAGTGGCGGCACACCGGTTGGTGCGCCGTGCGGCCTGCGTTCGCCTCCGCGGCCCTTCCCCGGACCGAGGACGCCGTACGGGCACTGCGCGCCGAGGGCGTACGCCGGGTCGTGGTGGCCCCGTACGTCATCGCGCCCGGACGCCTGCCGGACCGGATCGCGGCGGGGGCCGAAGCCGCGGGGGCGGACCTCGTGGCCGGGGTGCTGGGCGCGGCCCCGGAACTCGCCCGCCTGCTGCTGGACCGCTACGACTCTGCCGCGTCCGCCCCGGCCCGTCTGCGGACCCTGACGGCATGACCGCTGCGCGGGGCCTCTTCCCCCCGCGCAGCGACCCGTGCAGCGGACCCGGTCGCTGCGGACCCGCAGCTAGGCTCGGGCCTCGGCCTCGTCCGCGAGGGCCGTCAGGTCCTCGACGGACATCGCGCCGGGCGGGAGGGACTCCCGGGCGAAGATGTTCGCCGCGTGGCGGAGGGTGTCGTTGACCGGGGTCCGGACCCCGTGCAGCCTCCCGAGCAGGGAGATCTCACCGTTGAGGTAGTCCGCCTCGATGGAGCCCGTGCCGCGCGCCAGGCTCTGCCAGGACGACCCGCCCCGCAGGCCCGGCGGCTGCTCGACCTTGCCGTCCCGCGCCTCGGCCTGTTCCGCCTCCGAGGCGTACGCGATGCCCGCCGCCGCGTACGCCGCCTTGCCCTCGCGGATCGCGCGCAGCAGCAGCGCCCCCTTGGCGGGGGCCGGCTCCGGGCCCGTCGTCGCCTGGATCGCGTTGCCCAGGTTGCCCAGCAGCTTCGCGTACTTCCACCGCATCACGTCCTCGACCACCGGTGCCGCGAAGCCGGACTTCTCCAGGTCGGCAGAGATCTGCGCGAGCAGCCGGTCGGTGCCGCCGGCCGCCCGGCCCAGGTGCAGGATGCCGGTCAGCGGAGCGCACAGCGCCGAGACCACGCCCGGCTCCAGGAAGGTCGCCGGCAGCCATACGCAGACCCCGTAGGTCCGCGCGAAGCGCCGCAGGGCCAGCCGTTCGGTCTCCACGCCGTTCTGGAGGCACAGGACCGGCAGCCGCTGCGCCGCCGTGCCGCCGCCCGCGACCTCCGCGTCACCCCACGCGTCGAGTGCGGCGATCGCGTCCTGGGTCTTCACGGTCAGCAGCAGGGCGTCGTCGGGCCGCAGTTCGCCGAGTTCCGCGGGCCCTGACACCACGGGCAGCCGGTGCACCCGGACGCCGCCGGCCGTCGTGAGCCGCAGCCCCTCCGCCCGCAGGGCCTGCGCGTGCGCGCCGCGGGCGGCGAGTACGACCTCGTGCCCCGCCTCCGCCAGGCGCCCGCCGATGGTCGCGCCGACCGCTCCGGCGCCGATGATGATGTAACGCATACGCAGCAGCCTGGCACATCCTCCGGCCGTGTCACCGGCGGGGCCCCGGTGCGCCTGCCGGCCGGGGCTGCTCGGCGCGCTGGCCCCGTGGCGCCGCCGTAGGCTGGAAATGCACGCACGGAGTGGGGAGCCCCAGTCTGTTCGCGTCGCTTTCAACTACCGCGGGGGCGGCATCTTCTCGGCGGGGCTTCTCACGCCTGAACTCCTTTCTTCCAAGGGGGCCCCTATGGCTGCCAAGAAGCGCGCGTCGGCCTCGCCGCCCAAGGGCGACGGCCAGGACAAGCTGATGGAGTCGCTCAAGCACTTCATCCGCACCCGGGGTTCGAGTTACCTCCAGGACCCCAACGTGTCCTCGATCGGCATCGGCTACAAGGAGAAGAACGGGAAGCGGAGCAAGGACCTGGCCTTGCAGTTCACGGTCGACCGCAAAGTGGTCCCGGAGGGCGTGGACGGCCTGAGGAGCGCGCCGATCCCGCCGTTCATCGACATCGGCGGCGGTGTCACCGTCCCGACGGACGTCGTCCAGCGAAGCTACACGCCCCACTTCCTGGTGGTGGCCGAGGCGGAGACCCCGCTGCGGCAGACGCGGATCAACCCCGTCCGTCCCGGCGTGAGCGTCGGGAACGTCCACGTGAGCGCCGGGACCCTGGGCTGCATCGTCTTCGACCGCAACGACGGATCCCCCTGCGTCCTCAGCAACTGGCACGTCCTGAACGGCCGTCTGGGCAATCCGGGCGACGAGGTCGTCCAGCCCGGCAAGAAGGATGACAGCCGCATCGCCTTGAACCGCCTCGGTACGCTCAAGCGGTCCCACCTCGGGGTGTCCGGCGACTGCGCCGTGTCGAGCATCACGGACCGCGACATCGACCCGGCCATCCTCGACCTCGACGTCACTCCGGCGAAGCTCGGCGAGCCGCAGATCGACGACAAGGTCGTCAAGAGCGGGCGCACCACCGGTGTCACGCACGGCAAGGTCACCCGCCCGTTCGCCAAGGTCAGCATCGACTACGGCACGGGCGTCGGCGTGCGGGAGATCGAGTGCTTCGAGATAGGGCCCGACCCGGACCACCCGGCGGCCGACGGGGAGATCAGCAAGCCCGGTGACTCGGGATCGGCGTGGATGTTCAAAGGGCGGGGAGGCAGGCCGAGCGATGTCCTGGCCGGTCTGCACTTCGGTGGCGAGGGGGACGCGGACCCCGACGAGAGGGCGCTGGCCTGCTTCCCCCGGGCGGTCTTCGACGAGCTGAAGATCACCCTCCAGCAGCCGGGGCCCGAGTCGGAGCCCGTGGCGGGCTACGACCCGGGCTTCCTCTCGGTGCCGATAGGAACCCCGCAGCTGAACCCGTCGGTCAAGGGCGATGCCGTGCTGCTGGACGGGTCGGAGGTCATTCCGTACACGCACTTCTCGCTGGCGTTGAACAAGACGCGGCGCTTCGCCTTCTGGGTGGCCTGGAACATAGACGGTTCCACGATCAAGAAGCTCGACCGCTCCGGCATCGAGTTCAGGAAGGACCCGCGGCTGCCGGCCGCCGCCCAGGTCAGCAACGAGCTGTACCGGGGCCGGACCAACCGGCTCGACCGGGGCCACATCGCCCGCCGCGCCGACCTGCTGTGGGGGCCGATGCCCGAGGCCGAACGGGCCAACACGGACTCGTTCTTCTACACGAACATCACCCCGCAGATGGACGACTTCAACCAGAGCGCCCGCAACGGCATATGGGGCCACCTGGAGGATGCCGTCTTCGAGGACGTGCAGGTCGACGACCTCAGGGTGAACGTGTTCGGCGGTCCGGTGTTCCACGACGACGACCGCCTCTTCCGCGGGGTGCGGATACCGCGCGAGTTCTGGAAGGTCCTCGTCTTCTCCGAGGCGGGAAAGCTGAAGTGCAAGGCCTTCCTGCTCACGCAGAACCTGGAGCTGGCCGAATCGCTCGAACTGGACGAGTTCCGCGTCTTCCAGGTCAAGCTGAACGAGATCCAGACCCGGGCCAGGCTGCGCTTCCCGGCCGCGATGACGGCCGCGGACACACTGGTGGTCCCGGAGGCGGTCGAGGACCGTGCCCCGCTGGAGAGCCAGGCGGACATCGACTGGAGTTAGGGCCGGGGCCCTTCCTGCGTCAGTTCGACGAGTTTGGCGACCGTGTTCCAGTTGCGGGTCGTCGCGTCGATGCCCTTGAGGACGGCCGGGCGGTAGAGCGCCTCGGCCAGTTTGGAGCGGCCCAGTCCGTTCGGGGCGTACAGGTAGAGGACCCGGTCGCCGATCCGGAACTCCTCCGGGAGGTACGAGGGCGCGTCGATCGCCCCGAACCGGGAGGGGTCCGGCTGCTCGGAGAGGAAGGTGACGTGCAGCTGCCTTCCCTCCAGTTCGGCGGCGGGGAAGGGGCAGTCGTGGGCGACGGCGCGCAGGCGGGCGCCGTCGGCGACGAGGCAGGCCACCGGGAAGCCGAAGCGGCTCTCGATGGCCCGCTCCAGCGCGCGGGCCAGGGCGACCGGGTCCTGCTGCGTGCTGCTGAAGACGGCGTTGCCGCTCTGCAGGTACGTCTGGACGTCGTCGTGGCCGAGTCCTTCGAGGACCTGGCGCAGCTCGGCCATCGGGACCTTCTTGCTCCCGCCGACGTTGATTCCGCGCAGCAGGGCCGCGTACTTCTTCCTGGTCATGCCCGAATCATGCCCGAGCGGCGGAAGCGGGCGGGGATGCGGGGAGTGCGGCCTCGATGAGGTCGGCGGCCTGCCGGGTGCCTCCTTCGGCGGCCATCTGGGCGCGGACCGCTTCGGCACGGGCGGCGACCTGCGGGTCCGCGACGAGGCCGAGGACGGCCTCGCGGAGGGTGGCGGCGTCCGCCTCCTCCCTCGGGACGTGCCGGGCGACTCCCAGCGACTGGAGCATGTCGGCGTTGCCGAACTGGTCGACGGCCTGCGGGACGGCGACCATGGGGGTGGCGGTCGCCAGCCCTTCCCGGCTGCCGCCGGCGCCCGCGTGGGTGATGAAGGCGTCGGCGTGTTCCAGGACGGCCTGCTGGGGGATCCAGCGGTGGACTTCGATGTTGCCGGGGACGGGGCCGAGCTCCGCCTCGTCGGTGAACCGGCCGATCTGCAGGACGACGTGCCAGTCGGGCAGGTCCCCGAAGGCCTCGATGCAGGCGCGGTAGAAGGCGGGCTGCCGGGTGAAGGTGGACCCGAGGGAGACGAGCAGCAGTTTCCTGCCGGCGGCCGCCGCCGGGCGCTGCCAGGTGCTCGCCGCGTCCGTGCTGCGGTCGGTGGCCAGGCAGGAGCCGACGAAGGTGTACACGCTTTCGTCGACGCGGTCGGCGTGCGGCTGGAGGGCACGCGGGATGAGCACGAGGCTGCGCCGCGGGCGGCCGACGAAGGGGTCGGGGTGCTCGTCGATGCCGTTGGCGTCGAGCCAGTCGCGGAAGCGGGCGTAGTACGCCCGGCCGCGCTCGGAGGCGCGCAGTGCGGCCGTCATCGGTTCACCGACCTCCTCCTCGTAGCCGGTCCAGGCGACCAGGTTCGGGGAGAGGGAGATGGCGGGGACGCCCCAGCGGCGGGCCAGGACGATCGCCGGGTAAGCGGTGATGTCGTGGAGGACGAGATCCGGTTCATCGCCTTCGAACGCGTCCGCGAGCTGCGGCAGGGCCTGGATCGCGTCGTCGAGGAACAGCTCGACGTGGTCGATGAGTTCGGTGCCCCAGGCCTCTGGCTCGTCGTCGGTGGGGAGGGTGGAGTTCCAGATCACCGGCGTCGCGCCGGTCTCGGCGACCTTGGCGGCGAAGGAGGCGGGGACGGCGTAGCTCACGCGGTGGCCCCGGGCGACGAGTTCGCGGATCACCTCCAGGCTCGGGTTCACGTGTCCGTGGGCGGCGATGGAGAACATGGCGATGTGGGCGGGGGTGGCTGCTGTGGTCATGCCACCAAGGTAACGAGACGATACGTCTCGTGCAATTCATTTCCGGGCAGCCGGTGCGAGACTTGGCGGATTCACCGCGAACGGGAAGACCGGAGCACCCGGAAGGGACGGCATGGACGAGGCGCAGGCCAGGGACGTACTGACGGCGGCGGGCCTCACCGGCCCCGCCGGGCTGCTGGCGCTGGGCGAGAACGCGGTCTTCGCCCTGGGCGACGTGGTGGTCAAGGTCGGCCGGGAGGCGGCATTGCTGGAGCGGGCCGAGCGGGAACTCGCCGTCGCGGCCTGGCTCGCGCAGGCCTCGGTCCGGGCGGTGCGCGCGGCCGAACCGGAGCCCCGCCTGGTCGCCGGGCACCCGGTGACGGTGTGGCACCGCCTGCCCGAAGCGGTCCGTCCGGCCGCCCCCGAGGACCTGGCGCTGCTGCTGCGGCAGCTGCACGCCCTGCCCGAGCCGCCGTTCGCGCTCCCCGCGCGGGACCTGCTGGGCGGGGTCGAACGCTGGCTGCGGCTCGCGGGCGAGGCCATCGACCCGGCGGACGCGGCCTATCTGCGGGCGCGGCGCGATGCCCACGCCGTCGAAGTGGCCGCCCTCACCCCGCAGCTGGCGCCGGGCCCGATCCACGGTGACGCCCTCCCCCGCAACGTCCACGTGGGCCCGGACGGCCCGGTCCTGGTGGACCTGGAAACGGTCTCGGTCGACCTGCGGGAGCACGACCTCGTGGTGATGGCCCTCTCCCGCGACCGCTACGGGCTGGCCGCGGAGGCGTACGAGGCGTTCACGGCGGCCTACGGCTGGGACGTACGCGACTGGGAGGGCTGCGCCGTGCTGCGCGGCGCCCGCGAAACGGCCAGCTGCGCCTGGGTGTCCCAGCACGCCCCGACCAATCCCCGTGCCCTGGCCGAGTTCCGCCGCCGGATCGCCTGCCTGCGGGACGGCGACAGCGACACCCGCTGGCACCCCTTCTGACATCCCCCGCCCAGGCCGGACCGCTGACGGGTCTTCAGCCCCGGTACGGGACCACGGGCCAGGCCCGCTCGACTATCGCCTCGGGATCCGAGGTGCGCCGCAGGTAGCTCTGCAGCGAGGCGGCCTGCTCCGCCGCCGCGCGGACCTGGAGCTCGTGCAGGTCGGCCAGGGCGACGGAGCCTACGGCCGCGTGCTCCACCCCCATGCGGCGGGCCGCACGCGCGGCGGCCAGTGCGTCCGCGGCGGCGTCGTGCGCGTCGTCGAGGGTGACGCCGTAGTGCTCGCAGAGGGCTTGGAGGGTCCGCCTCCCCTTGCGGTAGCGGTCCGCGTGCTTGTCCAGCACCAAGGGGTCGATGACCGCCGCGGGCCCGCCTCCCACCCGCTCGACCAGCGGCACGACCGCGTGCCGTCGGCACTCACGGTCCAGCAGCGACAGGTCGTACCGCGCGTTCATGACCACGAGCGGGGTGCCCGACCGCAGCACGCCGGCCAGGATCCCGGTGATCTCCTCGATCGCGGGAGCGGCGGGCCGGCCCTGCGCACGGGCCTGGTCCGTGGAAATGCCGTGGATCGCCGAAGCCTGCGCCGGGATGGGCACGCCCGGGTCCAGCAGCCAGGTCCGCTGCCGCGCGATCCCCCCGTCCGGCTCCACCGCGACCACCGCCGCGGTCACGATCCGGTCCGACTCGATGTCCGTCCCCGTCGTCTCCAGGTCGAAGGCCACCATCCGACCGCTGATCCAGCTCATCGCAGGGCCCCGCCCGTCCGGACCGCCCGGGACGCCCCCATGCCGTACCCGTCCTCCACCCCGTGCCCCTCCCCCGTACGCCTTCGGTCAACGGCTTTCAGCCTCCCACGGGGCACTGACAGTCACGACACCGGGCGGGAGTCCTCCCAGATCGACTCGAATTCCTCGCGGTACGTGGGGAACAGGCCGTGATCCACGTCACGCCCGGCGGTGCGGCCGCCGGCCGCACCGCCGCCGCGCAGCACCAGCACCGGCGCCTCCATGCCGCGGGCCCGGCGCAGGTACGACTGCACCACCGCGATGCCCGAGGACTCCCCCTCCACCAGATAGGCCGTGAAGCGCGGCGTCTCGTCGAAGACGTGGATCTCGAAGCGCGAGGGGTCGCGCAGCCCCGCCCGGACCCGGCGCACGTGCAGGATGTTCATCTCCACCGAGCGGCTCAGCTCCCCCTTGCGCAGGCCGAGCTCGCGCTCGCGCCGCTTCACCGCGCTGCTCGCCGGGTTCAGGAACAGCAGCCGGACCCGGCAGCCGGCCTCCGTGAGCCGGACGAGTCTTCGGCCCGAGAAGTTCTGCACCAGGAGGTTGAGGCCTATGCCGATGGCGTCGAGCCGCCGGGCCCCGCCGAACAGGTCCTCCGCGGGCAGCTGCCGCTGCAGGCGCACCCGGTCCGGGTGGACCGAGACGACGTCCGCGTACCGGTCCCCCACCAGGTCCTCGACCGCGTCGATCGGCAACCGGTCCGCCGGCGGAGAGCCCGCGCCGCCGCCGAGGGCCTCCAGCAGCCGCGCCGAGGCCCGCTCCGCCTGCTCCAGCACCGGCCGCGACAGGGCGCGGTTGCGGGAGACCACGTTCCGCGTGACCTCCAGCTCGTCGAGCGCCAGCTCGATCTCGCGCCGGTCGTCGAAGTACGGCTCGAAGCACGGCCAGTGCTGGACCATCAGCTCCCGCAGCTGCGGCAGCGTCAGGAAGCTGAGCACGTTGTCGTCGGCGGGGTCCAGCAGGTAGCCCTTGCGCCGGCTCACCTCGCGCACCGCCACGGCCCGCTGCACCCACTCCTGGCCGGCGGGCCCGGCCGCCGCGACGACCCAGTCGTCCTCGCCGTGCACCGGCTCGTAGATCGGCCGCAGCACCGCACCGACCACCGACCGCAGTCGCTGCTCGATCAGGTTCAGCCAGATGTACGCCCGGCCCGCCCGCTGGGCCCGCGTACGGACCTCGCTCCAGGCGTCCGCCCCCCAGTCCAGCTCGGCCCCGGCCCGTACGCTCCCGGCCGCCGGCGGGGCCAGGGACACCGCCCCGGCCGCCATGCCTGTGGGCACCCCGCCGGGCGCACCGCCGGGTGCACCTCCTGGGGCGTCCGCCGGGCCGCCCTCGTGACCGCTGTCACCAGGGGGCAGCTCCAGACCTCCCGAGCTCACCCGTGCACCGCCTTCTGCGTCTGGACGCCCGTCTCCAGTGATCACGGAAGGGTACTCCGAGGTCGGCGCCCGGTGCAGCCCGATGGGCCGTACGGCGGGGGCCCGTTGACCCATTATCCGATGCCCGCATAGTCCGCTGACCCGCATATCAGGTCTCCGGGTCACCCGGAGGACGCATCCCAAGTCCCCGCGTAGCGCCCCACTTTCGGGGAAGATCTGCCAGTGACGTGGTCCACGGCGGATCAGCCCGACACATCAGCCCGAAGCCGAGAGGAAGAGTCCTTATCCATGCAGGTCTGGCCGGGACAGGCGTACCCGCTCGGTGCCACGTACGACGGCGCCGGGACCAACTTCGCGGTCTACTCCGAGGCCGCCCGACGTATCGAACTGTGTCTGCTGCACGACGACGGCTCCGAGACGGCCGTCGAACTGCGCGAGACCGACGCCTTCGTGCGGCACGCCTACCTGCCCGGCGTGATGCCGGGCCAGCGCTACGGGTTCCGGGTGCACGGCCCGTACGAGCCCGAGCGGGGGCTGCGCTGCAACGCGGCGAAGCTGCTGCTCGACCCGTACGCGCGTGCCATCGCCGGCAGCGTCGACTGGGGCGAGGAGGTCTACGGCTACCACTTCGGCCGGCCCGACTCCCGCAACGACCTGGACTCGGCCCCGCACACGATGAGCTCGGTCGTGGTCAACCCGTACTTCGACTGGGCCAATGACCGGCCGCCGCGCCACGAGTACCACCACACGGTGCTGTACGAGGCCCACGTCAAGGGACTGACCATGCGTCACCCCGACCTCCCCGAGGAGCTGCGCGGGACGTACGGGGCCCTCGCCCACCCGGCGGTAATCGGCCACCTCACCAAGCTGGGCGTGACGGCGCTGGAGCTGATGCCGGTGCACCAGTACGTCAACGACCACCGGCTGGTGGACGACGGGCTCAGCAACTACTGGGGCTACAACACGATCGGCTTCTTCGCCCCGCACAACGGCTACGCCTCGGGCGACCGCGGCCAGCAGGTGCTGGAGTTCAAGTCGGCGGTCCGGGCGCTGCACGAGGCCGGGATCGAGGTGATCCTGGACGTGGTCTACAACCACACCGCCGAGGGCAACCACCTCGGGCCGACGCTGTCCTTCCGGGGTCTGGACAACGCCTCGTACTACCGGCTCGCGGACGATCCGCGGCATTACATGGACACCACCGGCACCGGCAACTCGCTGCTGATGCGCTCCCCGCACGTGCTCCAGCTGATCATGGACTCGCTGCGGTACTGGGTTACCGAGATGCACGTGGACGGGTTCCGCTTCGATCTCGCGGCGACGCTCGCCCGCCAGTTCCACGAGGTGGACCGGCTGTCCTCGTTCTTCGACCTGGTCCAGCAGGATCCGGTGGTCAGCCAGGTCAAGCTGATCGCGGAGCCGTGGGACCTGGGCGAAGGCGGGTACCAGGTGGGGAACTTCCCGCCGCTGTGGACGGAATGGAACGGCAAGTACCGGGACACCGTGCGGGACTTGTGGCGCGGACAGCCGCGCACGCTGGCGGAGTTCGCGGGGCGGCTGACCGGCTCCTCGGACCTCTACCAGGACGACGGTCGGCGCCCACTGGCGTCCATCAACTTCACGACCTGCCACGACGGTTTCACCCTGCACGACCTGGTCTCGTACAACGAGAAGCACAACGAGGCCAACCGGGAGGGCAATCGGGACGGCGAGACCCACAACCGGTCCTGGAACTGCGGGACGGAGGGGCCGACCGAGGACCCGGAGGTGCAGGAGCTGCGCGAGCGGCAGATGCGCAACTTCGTGGCCACCCTGATGGTGTCGCAGGGCGTGCCGATGCTCAGCCACGGCGACGAGTTCGCCCGCAGCCAGGGCGGCAACAACAACGCGTACTGTCAGGACAACGAGCTGTCCTGGGTGCAGTGGCCGGAGCCGGGCAAACCGGCTCCCTCCCTGTTGGACTTCACCCGGCGGATGGTGTGGCTGCGGCGCGACCACCCGGTGTTCCGGCGGCGCCGGTTCTTCCACGGCCGGCCGGTGGAGGGCACCGACGACGAGCTTTCCGACATCGCCTGGTTCACCCCGCACGGGGAGCCGATGCGGGCCCGCGACTGGCAGGCGCAGCACGCGCGGGCGCTGACGGTGTTCCTGAACGGGGAGGCCATCTCCGAGCCGGGCGCCCGCGGGGAGCGGATCACCGACGACTCGTTCCTGCTGATGTTCAACGCGGGTGCGGACCCGCAGGAGTTCACCATCCCGGCCGGGCACGGCGCCCAGTGGCGGCTGGTCGTGGACACGGCGCGGCCGGAAGTGCTGCCACCCGGCACCGGGCCGCAGTTCGCGGACGGGGACCGGGTGGCGCTGACCGGACGGTGCCTGGTGGTGCTTCAGCGTCCCGCGTAGTAGGCGGCCGCCGAGGAACCGCCCTCCGCCGCGGGCCGGTGGGCCGGACGTCCGGCGCCGGCGGCGCGGGGGGCCGGCTGCGCGGGGGCGGTACGGGCGGCCGGGACGCGGGTGGTGAAGGCGGGGAGCAGGCAGAGGGCGGCGGCCGAGACGCAGACGGCGAAGGCGCCGGAGGGTCCGTACCACTCGGCGAGCCGCCCGGAGACGGCGAGGGCGGCGGCCTGCCCGGCGACCAGCGAACTGGCGGCGAAGGCCGTCGCCTCGGCGAGCCGGGACGGCTCCACGGACCGCTCGGTGAGGGCGAACGCGGTGATCAGGTGCGGGGCGAAGGCGGCCCCGAGCACGGTGACGACCGCGTACAGCGGCCCCAGGGTGTCGGTGAACAGCAGCGGTACGCAGAGCACGAGCGCGGCGCCGGCGGCCGCGCGCCAGCGCAGCCGCAGGCCGAAGCGGGCGGGCAGCGCGCCGAGCCCGAGGCCCACGGCCGCGCTGACGACGCCCATGGCGGCGTACACGAGTCCGGCCTGCCCGGGGACGCCCAGGCGGGCGGTGAGGGCGGCGATACCGGCCTGGCAGCCGCCGAACAGGGCGCCCTGGAGGAAGAGCGAGCAGCGCACGGCGTACACGACGCGCGGATGCCTGCCCGCCTCAGGCCGGACCGGTGCGACCCGGCCCGAGGCGGGGGCCTTGCCGTCCCCGCCCGCACGCGCCCGCTCCCCGGCCGTGACGGCGGCGGTCGGGTGCAGCGCGAAGGCGGTGGCGAAGACGGCGACGAGGGCGGCGGCGGCCCCGAGCGCGAGCGCGGGGTGCGCGATCAGCGCGGCCAGCCCGACCAGGGCGGGGCCGAAGACGAAGGAGACCTCGTCCAGGGTGCCTTCGAGGGAGTGGACGGCGCCGACCACGCACTCGTCGGCTCCGGCGCGGTGCGCGAGGGCCACGGAGCGGGTCCGGGCGAGCGGCCCGATCAGGGGCACCGAGGCGCCGGTCACGGCGCCGATCGCGGCCAGCGGGAGGGTCGCGAGGCCGCCGAGGGCCCCGGCGACCAGGGCCGCGGTGGCGACGGCGTTGACCGCCGCGGCGGTCAGGACCACGGGCCGCTGCCCGTGCCGGTCGGCGAGCCGGCCGAGGACGGGGCCGAGCACCACCTGCCCGGCGGACAGGGTGCCGCCGACCGCTCCGGCGGTGGCGAGGGAACCGCTGGTCTCGGCGACCAGCAGGACGCTGCCGAACTGGGACATGGCCACGGGCAGACGGGCAAGGAAGGAAATCAGGGGAAGGAGGGGCCCGGTGAGGGCGATGACTCTTCGATAGGTACTGGCGGCTTCAAGCACTCGGGCAACGCTAACGCGGTGCAGTCACCCGGATGCATTGGGTAATGGCACGGAATCAGGGAAGGTGGGTACGTACGTTCTCATGAGCCAGCCGAACGCGTACATCCGAACGGAATCCGATGTTCCGGCAATCGTCCCCCCGGGGACACCCCGGTCGACCTACCGCCTCCAACTGCGGGCCGGCTTCGACTTCGCGGCGGCCGAGACGGTGGTCCCGCACCTCGCGTCCCTCGGTGTGTCCCACCTGCACCTCTCACCGGTACTGGAGGCGGTCCCCGGCTCCGCCCACGGCTACGACGTCACCGACCACACCCGGGTGCGCGCCGAGCTGGGCGGCGAGCCGGGGCTGCGGGCCCTGGCCGCCACCGCCCGGGCGCACGGGCTCGGCCTGGTCCTGGACATCGTGCCCAACCACATGGCGGTGCCCTCCCCGCTGCGGCTGAACCGGCCCCTGTGGGAGGTGCTGCGGGAAGGGCCGGACTCCCCCTACGCGCGCTGGTTCGACATCGACTGGGAGGCGGGCGGCGGGCAGGTGCTGCTGCCCGTCCTCGCCGGGCCGTCCGACCCGGCGGAATTCACGGTCGACGGCGGGGTACTGCGCCACGGGGAGCAGGAGTTCCCGCTCCGGGAGGGCACGGCGGGGCTGGACCCGGCCGAGCTGCTGGCCGCCCAGTGGTACCGGCCGGCCTGGTGGCGCGAGGCCCGCACGGCGCTGAACTACCGGCGCTTCTTCACGATTTCCGACCTCATCGGGGTCCGGGTCGAGGATCCGGAGGTCTTCGCGGCCACCCACGCGAAGGTGGTGGAGCTGGTGCACGAGGGCGTGCTGCAGGGGCTGCGGATCGACCACGTGGACGGGCTGGCCGACCCGGAGGAGTACCTGCGGCGGCTGCGCGCGGCGGTGGGGGACGGCTGCTGGATCGTGGTCGAGAAGATCCTCGCCCGCACCGAACGCCTGCGGCCCTCCTGGCCGGTGGCGGGCACCACCGGCTACGACGCGCTGTACCGGCTGGACGGCGTGTTCACGGATCCCGGGGGCGCCGCCGAACTGGCCCGCCGCTACCGGGAGACCACCGGCGCGGCGGACTGGGCGCAGACGGCGGAGCGGTCCGCGCGGGAGGTGCTGACCGTGGACCTCGCGGCCGAGCTGGCCGCGCTGGAGCGCCGCGCCGGCCCCGGGACGGCGCGGGCCGTGCGGGAACTGCTGATCGCCTACCCGGTCTACCGCCCCTACCCGGACACGGACGCGTTCGGCGAGCTGGCCGGGGTGGCGCAGGCGGCCGGGGTGAGCGCCGAGGAGGCGCAGGACGTACGCGAACGGGCGCGGCGGGATCCGGCGTTCGCGGCGCGCTTCGCGCAGACCTCCGCGGCCCTGCGCGCCAAGTCCCTGGAGGACCGCGCGTTCTACCGCTGGGCGCCCCTCCTGTCCGCCACCGAGGTCGGGGGCGATCCCGCCCGGCCGGCGGTCTCCGTCGAGGAGTTCCACGCGTACTGCGCGGAGCTCGAACGGGACTGGCCGCACTCGGGGACGGTCCTGTCCACGCACGACACGAAGCGCAGCGCGGACGTCCGGGCCCGGATCTCGGTGCTGTCACAGGCGCCGGAGCTGATGGGCCGGCCCGCGGGACCCGACCCGCAGCTCGCCTGGGTGGCCCGGCAGACGGCGCTCGGCCTCGGGGAGGTGCCGGAGCGGGCCGAGCGCCTGGAGGCGGCCCTGCTCAAGGCCGCCCGCGAGGCGGCGCTGCGCACCAGCTGGACCGACCGGGACGAGGCCTACGAGGCCGCGGTCGGGCAGTACGCCGAGGCCGGGCGGCAGCCGGCGGACCTCCACGAGGAGGACGGGGCGGCCGAGGCGGCCCGGGCCAATCTGCTCGGCATGACCCTGCTGCACCTGGCGATGCCCGGGATCCCCGAGGTCTACCAGGGCGCCGAGACCGAGTACCGGGCCCTGGTCGACCCGGACAACCGGCGCCCCGCCCGATTTCCCCGCGAGGCGCTGGCCCGGCTGGATGCGGGGGCGCGGCCCGGGAACCCGGCGGAGGAGAAGCTCGCGCTGACCGCCGCGCTGCTGCGGCTGCGCCGGGACCGGCCCGACCTGTTCACCGGCTACACCCCGCTGGCCGCCCGCGGCCCGGCGGCCGGGCACTGCGTGGCGTTCGGTCGCTCGGCCGGGCTGCTCGCGGCGGCGACCCGGCTCGCGTACCGGCTCGCGGGGGCGGGCGGCTGGCGGGACACCGCGCTGCCGCTGCCGCCGGGGCGGTGGCGGTCACTGCTCGCGCCGGGAGTGCCGTACGAGGGCGAGGTGCTGCTCGCCGAGCTGTTCGCCGACCGGCCGGTGGGGCTCCTCCTGCGGGACGGCTGATCCAGGGGCGACGAGCTCGGCGAAGGCCGCCGCCACGCCGGTCAGCGGCACCCTGGAGAAGACGGCCAGGGGCCGGTGCCAGGGCGGGTCGAGGGAGAGCAGCACGCAGTCCTCGCCGAGGGCGCCCCGGACCGTGTGGGCCGGGGCGATGACGATGCCCACCCCGGCCGCGGCCATCCGTACCGCGGTGGAGGTGTGCTCCGTACGCAGCACCGAGCGCGGGGTGAAGCCGAGGGTGCCGCACGCCCAGTCGAGGAACGGCCGGCCCTGCACCAGGGGTTCCATCGCGCAGCGGATCCAGTCGCGGTCGGCGAGCTCGGCCAGCCGGACCGCGCCCCGGCCGGCGAGGGGGTCGTCGAAGGGGACCACCAGGACGATCTCCTCGCGGCCGGCCGACAGCACCGTCCCGGTCCACTCCTTGGGCTCCGGGCCGACGGCGAGGTCCGCCACGCCCCGCTCCACCTGCTCCTCCAGTTCCGCCGTGGACCCGTACTCGCGCAGTACCAGCCGGACGCCCGGGTGCAGGATCCGCCAGCGGGCGACGACGGCGGGGAGCAGGCCGACGGCGACGGCGTGGACGGCCGCGATGTGGAGCTCGCCGCCGGCCGCCCCGGCGGCGGCGCGGGCGGCGCGTTCGGCCTGGCGGGCGCTGCGGACGGCGAGCTGGGCGTGCGGAAGGAAGGCCCGGCCCATGGGGGTGAGCCGCACCCCGCGCGGCATGCGTTCCAGCAGGGCGCCGCCCACGGACCGTTCCAAGGCCTTGACCTGGTGGGACAGGGCGGGCTGGGTGACGTGCAGGGCGTCGGCGGCACGGGTGAAGGAGGACTCCTCCACGACCATGAGGAAGTACTCCATCTGACGCAGACTCATGGGCAGGAAGCATAAAGAGTCTGCATGGAGCCGAGAAGATCATTGCCTTGGACTCATGGGCGGCCCCGGCGACACGCTTGCCGCATGGACACAGCAGACGTGATCGTGATCGGCGGCGGCACGGGCGGCTACAGCACCGCCCTGCGCGCCGCGGCCCTCGGGCTGACCGTCGTCCTCGTGGAACGCGACAAGGTGGGCGGGACCTGCCTCCACCGCGGCTGCATCCCCAGCAAGGCGATGCTGCACGCGGCCGAACTCGTCGACGGCATGGCCGAGGCGCGCGAGCGGTGGGGGGTGGCCGCGCACGTGGACGCGGTGGACTGGACGGCGCTGACCGCCACCCGGGACGACATCGTCGCCCGCAACCACAAGGGCGTCCAGGCACACCTGGAGCACGCCGGCGTACGTGTGGTGCACGCAGCGGCCCGGCTGACCGGACCGCGCTCCGTGCATACCGACGACGGCCGGGAGTTCGGCGCCGTACGCGGCATCGTGCTGGCCACCGGGTCCAGGCCGCGTACCCTGCCCGGGCTTGAGCCCGACGGGCACACCGTCGTCACCAGCGACGACGCCCTGTTCGCGCCGGGGCTGCCGGGCTCGGTGCTGGTGTTGGGCGGCGGGGCGATCGGGGTGGAGTACGCCTCCTTCCACCGGTCGATGGGGGCGGCGGTGACCTTGGTCGAGGCCGCGGACCGGCTGGTTCCGCTGGAGGACGCGGAGGTGTCGCGACATCTGGCGCGCGGGCTGAAGAAGCGGGGCGTCGACGTGCGGGCCGGGGCCCGGCTGGAGGGGGTGGAGCGGCTTCCGGGCGGCGGCGTGCGCGCGGGCGTGCGCGGAGCGCGCGGCGACGTCGTGGAGCTGGAGGCGGAGCGGCTGCTCGTGGCGGTCGGGCGGGTCCCGGTGACCGACGGCCTGGACCTGGCGGCGGCCGGACTGGCCGCGGACGCACGGGGTTTCGTGGCCCCTGCCGACTGGTCCCGGCTGGAGACCCCGGTGCCGGGCATCCACGTGGTGGGCGACCTGCTGCCGCCGCCTTCGCTCGGCCTGGCCCACGCGTCGTTCGCCGAGGGGCTGCTGGTCGCGGAGACCTTGGCGGGGGTGGCGAGCGCGCCGGTGGACTATGCGGCGGTGCCCCGCGTGACCTATTCGGCGCCGCAGACCGCTGCGGTCGGGCTGACGGAGGCGCAGGCGCGGGAACTCTCGTACGACGTCGTCGTCAACTCCCTGCCGCTGACGGCGGTGGCGAAGGGAATGGTGCACGGGCAGGGCGGGACGGTGAAGGTCGTCGCGGAACGGGGCGGGCGGGTGCTGGGCGTGCACCTGGTGGGGCCGCACGTCTCGGAGATGATCGCGCAGAGCCAGCTGATCGTGGGGTGGGAGGCGGAGCCGGCCGATGTGGCCCGCCACGTCCACGCCCATCCGACCCTGTCGGAGGCGGTGGGTGAGGCCTTCCTGTCGCTCGCGGGCCGGGGGCTGCACCAGCAGTAGCCGCGACGCCGACGCGGGTCCGGGACGGAGTGCCGGCAAGGCGTTGGCCAGGGCTTTTGGGGAAAGTCTGGGGCGCGCAGCAGTAGCGGGCGTGCGCGGCGGGCATTGCATGAGACGTGACCCTCCTTCGTGACATGTGCTACCCCACACCGCACGAACTTGCCCTGGCCGCACGCGCGCTGGCGGACGAGCACCCCGCCCTGGTCCGGCTACGCCAGGCGGGCGCCTCCCGGGCCGGCCAACCGCTGTGGCTGCTCTCCCTGGCCCCGTCGGAGCCCCGGGCCGGCCTCGGCGGCCGGGGCCGCCCGGGCGCGGGCCGGGGCGCCGCCGCAGAACCCCGGAGCGTGCTCGTCGTGGCCGGGGCGCACGCCAATGAGCCCGTAGGCGGGGCCACCGCGCTCGCGCTCGTACGGCGGCTCGTCCACGACGCCGCCCACCGGGCCGGGTGCGGCTGGCACTTCCTGCTGTGCGCCGATCCGGACGGCGCGGCCCTGCACCGCACGCCCCGTCCCTACTCCCTGCTGCACTACCACCGGAACTTCTACCGGCCGCCCGGCCCCGAACAGCCCGAGTGGGCTCCGTCTTTACTGGCCCCGGACCGGCTGCCGCCCGAGACCCGCACGCTGACCGCCCTCATCGACGAACTGCGGCCCTTCCTCCAGGTCTCCCTGCACGGAACCGACCTCGGCGGCTCCTGGGTGCAGCTCACCCGGGACATACCGAACCTCGCCGAGCCCTTCGCCAAGTCGGCGGCCGAGCTGCGGATACCGATCGAGACCGGGGCCTCGGACGCGGCCGGCTGGCCCTCCCCCGGCCCCGGGATCTTCGTGCTTCCGGGCGCCGGTGCGGACCCCGCCGGGGCCTTCCACCCGGAGGACACCCGACTCAGCACCTGGTACCACGCCCACCGCTACGACGGCACCACCGCCATCGTCGAAGTCCCCATGTGGGCTTCCGACCTGGTGGACGATCCCGCCCCGCACGCCGATCCGCGCGGCGCCCTGCGCCTCCTGGCGGGCCGGCTCACCACGGACGCGGCGCTGGTGGCCGGCGCGCGGGAACTCGTACGCGAGGACGCGCCGTACCGCACACCGGGCGACGGGGCGGACGCGGCCGCGCTGCTGCGGGCCGTCGACTGGACCCTCGCACTGATCCCCCG
The DNA here is from genome assembly GCF_040647115.1 of Streptomyces sp. NPDC044571. Lineage (NCBI taxonomy): Bacteria > Bacillati > Actinomycetota > Actinomycetes > Kitasatosporales > Streptomycetaceae > Streptomyces > Streptomyces sp. NPDC044571. Next base: position 17,384 of record NZ_JBEZBN010000060.1, on the reverse strand, counting down.
GATCGCCGCCGAGTGGACCGGCGCCGGGGCGCCCCCGGAGGCCACGGCCGCCTACATCGGGAGCATCGACGCCTTCGGGCGGCGCCTGTCGCTGCGTGCCGCCGCAATGCTGCTGCGGGTGCTGCGCGCACAGGGGCACCCGGCGGCGCCCGCGCTGGACCGGCTCGTCACCGGCTGGTGCGAGTCCTTCGCCGCCCGGTTCCAGGCGCGCCGGGTCCCGGTGGCCGTCCAGGTCGAACACCAGGCCCGCACCGTCCTGGCCGCGTACGAGCGCCTCACCGGGGCGCCACCGCAGCCGCGGCAGGACACCCCCTAGGCGTGCACGGGCAGGGAGTAGCGGCGCTTGGGGGCGGCGGTGGCCCCGAGCCGGTCGTAGAAGCGGATGGCGCCCTCGTTCCAGTCGGGGGTCTGCCACTGGACCTGGTCGAGGCCGAGTTCGCGCGCCAGGGCGGCGACGGCGTCCATCAGGGCGGCGCCCAGGCCCTGGCCGCGGGCCTCCTCTGCCAGGTAGAGGCAGTCCATGTGCAGGTAGTGCCGGGCGTCCCAGAACGCGAACTCGGCGCTACAGGCGGCGTATCCGGCGACCGTGCCGTCCGGGGCCTCGGCGAGCAGGACCCACATCCGCGCCCCCTCGGCGAAGAGCTGGGGGCCCAGCCGGTCGGCCAGGTCCGGCGGCCGGGGCGCGGACTTCTCGTACGCGACGTGTTCGTGGATGAGTTCTATGAGGCGGGGCAGGTCCTCGGGGCGCGCGGGGCGCACGACAGGTGTGTTGTCCATGCACCCATCATCGCCTCCGCGAGCGTCCTAGCCGGTCGCGGTGGGGAGGGAGAGGCCGGTGTAGACCTGGTTGAGGACGGTGGGCAGCAGGGCCTGGGCCGTGGTCCGGCCGTCGGGGGACACGGTGAGGTTCGTCCAGATCACGAGCGTGACGTCGTGGTCCGGGTCATGGCCGATGAAGGAGTTGAAGCCGGGGAGCTCACCGCCGTGGTAGTACATCGCAGCGTTGGGGGCGAAGCGCTGGTAGGCGATGCCGTAGCCGTACTTCTGCCCGTCGGGCGCAGCCGGGTCCTCGGCCTGCGGACTGCGCAGCCACTGCTGCTGGTACGCGGGGCCCAGGACCTTGCCCGTCACCAGGGCCCGGATCCAGACGGCCAGGTCGTCCGCGGTGGAGACGGCGCCTCCGGCGGCGGTGGCGTAGGAGGGGTTCTGGTGGGTGTAGTCCACCGGCTGGAGCTTCCCGGACCGGGCCGCCGCCTCCACGTCGGCCGGGTACGCCTTGTCGACCAGCGCGTACGCCGAACCGCCGTACATGTAGCCGTGGGAGAAGGGGGCGGGCAGGGACACGTCGCGGGCACCGGGCAGCGAGGTTCCCGCCAGGCCGAGGGGGGCGAAGAGCCGGTCCCGCAGCTGCTGGGCCAGTGGGCGGCCGCCCGCCTTCTCGGCGACGAGGCCGAGCAGCGCGTAGTTGGTGTTGCTGTACTCGTAGGACGTGCCGGGGGGGGAAGTTCGGCGGGTGCCGGAACGCGAGGGCGAGCATCTCCTGCGGCGTCACGGCCTTGCCCGGGGCGGCGTCCATGCGCGCGGCGAGTTCGGGCGCGTTGGTGTAGTTGTAGAGCCCGCTGCGCATCGTGAGCAGCTCGGCGAGGGTGATGCGGTCACCGCCCGGCACTCCGGGAACGTAGCGGGACACCGGGTCGCTCAGCCGGAGCCTGCCGTCCTGGGCGAGCAGGAGGACCAGCGCCGAGGTCATGGTCTTGGTGTTGGAGGCGATCCGGAAGTGGTCGGCGGTGGTGGGCGGTTCGGCCGTGCCCAGCTCGGTCGTGCCGGCGGTCGCGCGGACGGTGCCCTGCGGCGTGCGGAGCAGCACCACGGCCCCGGGCACCATGAGCTTCTTCGCCGCGTGCTCCACGGCGGACTGCAGCGCGGTCGGATCGATGCGCTTGAGCGCCGGCGGAGTGGGTTCGCCGGCGCCGGCCTGCGCCGCAGCCGCGGGCGGCGCGCCGGAGGCGGCCGCGAGGCCCGCCGGGGAGGGCAGGGGGGAGCCCGCGATCAGCAGGGCGGCGCAGGTGGCCACCAGGGCCCTGCGGCGCGTGCGGTTCGGGGTGCCGTTGTCGGCCGGCGCATTCCTCATGCCGGAGTCACAGCCCTCGTGCTCGGCGGTCCGTACCGCAGCGAGGCCGGCAGCGAGAAATGGTGCGGCAGGACCGAACGGACCAGAACAGGATGAATTGTCCTATTTTATCATCCTTCGATCGCGCGGGGCGAGCTCCGGGCGGGCAGGCCTCAGACCGCCGACAGCCGGAACGACACCCGGCCGAAGCCGACCTGGTCTCCGTCGCGGACCGCGATCGAGCCGGTCACCCGGCGCCCGTTGACGGTGGTGCCGTTGGACGAGCCGAGGTCGGTGAGGACCCACATCCCGTTGCGCAGGCCGAGTTCGGCATGGACCCTGGAGACGGTCTCGTCGGTGAGCCGGAGCCCGCTGCCCGGATCGCGGCCGATCCGCAGGGGCTGCGCACCCGGATGCGGAAGCAGCAGCTTGGGCAGCCGTTCGGCGTTCCAGGCGCGCCGGACCCCGGCGGACACGGCGGAGACGCGGCCCACCCAGCCGAACACCCGCCGGGTCCACGCCCCTTCGGCCCCGCGGCCTTCGAGATCGGCGGTGAGCACGGCGAGTTCCTCGGAACGGCGGGCGACGAGCGCGAGCTCCATCCGGCGCAGGAAGGTGTCGTGGGACAGCTTGCCGAGGGCGGCGCCCTCGCGGAGCTTGCCCAGGGCCGTGTCGCGCTCCGCGTCGGACAGGCGCGGCGCGGGGTGGGCGGGGAACTCGAAACTCGACGTCACAGGGTGATTGTCGGCCCGTCGTGCCGGAGTGTCCAGAACTCCCCCGGCCACCCGGCCATGATGGGGTCGGCACGTGGCCAGGCACACGTTCCGGTACCGCCGAAGAGGAGGGGACCGCCCGTGCAGTTCGAGGTGTGGGCACCGCTGACAGACCGCGTCGCGCTGCGGCTCGGGGACGCCGCGTACGACATGGTGCGCGATCCGGACCGGCCGGGGTGGTGGACCGTCCAAGCCCCGGCCGCCGACGGGGACCGGTACGGGTTCCTGCTGGGCGACGATCCGGCCGTACGGCCCGACCCGCGGGGACGGCGGCTGCCCGACGGGCCCGACGGCCTCTCGGCGGTGGTGGACCTCGCGACGCCGGCCGCGGGCGCGCCGCCGCCCGGTATCCCGCTCCAGGACGCGGTCCTGTACGAGCTGCACGTCGGCACCTTCACCCCCGAGGGCACCTTCGACGCCGCCGCCGCCCGGCTCGGGCACCTCGCCACCCTCGGGATCACGCACGTGGAGCTGATGCCGGTGTGCCCCTTCCCCGGGCGGCACGGCTGGGGGTACGACGGGGTGGCGCCCTGGGCGGTGCACGAGCCGTACGGCGGCCCCGCCGGGCTGGCGCGCTTCGTCGGCGCCGCCCACGCGGCCGGGCTCGGCGTCGTGCTGGACGTGGTCCACAACCACCTGGGGCCCTCCGGCAACCACCTCCCGGCCTTCGGGCCGTACTTCACCGACACCCACCACACCCCGTGGGGCGCGGCCGTGAACCTGGACGCCGCCGGTTCCGACGAGGTCCGCGCCTACCTCGTCGGCAGCGCGCTCGCCTGGCTGCGCGACTACCGGATCGACGGTCTGCGGCTGGACGCGGTGCACGCCCTGGCCGACGAGCGGGCGCTGACCTTCCTGGAGGAGCTGGCCGCCGCCGTGGACGAGCTCGCCGCCGAGTCGGGCCGGCCGTTGTTCCTGATCGCCGAGTCCGATCGGTGCGATCCGCGCACCACGACCCCGCGCCCGGCCGGCGGCCTGGGGCTGCACGCCCAGTGGAACGACGACTTCCACCACGCCCTGCACTGTGCGCTGACCGGCGAATCCCAGGCGTACTACGCCGACTTCGCCCGGGCCCCGCTGGCCGCCCTGGCCAAGACCATGACACGGGTGTTCTTCCATGACGGGACCTGGTCCTCCTTCCGCGGCCGCACCCACGGCCGTCCCGTGGACCGGCGCCGCACGCCCGCGCACCGCTTCCTCGGCTACACCCAGACCCACGACCAGATCGGCAACCGGGCCCTCGGCGACCGGCTCACCGCCTCGCTCTCCCCCGGGCTCCTCGCGTGTGCGGCGGCGCTGGCGCTGACCGGGCCGTTCGTGCCGATGCTGTTCATGGGCGAGGAGTGGGGGGCCACCACGCCGTGGCAGTACTTCACCGACCACCCGGACCCGGAGCTCGCCGAGGCCGTACGGACCGGCCGGCGCCGCGAGTTCGCGGCGCACGGCTGGAAGGCGGAAGAGATCCCGGACCCGCAGGACCCCGCCACCCGCGACCGCTCCTGCCTGGACTGGGCCGAGCCGGAGCGCCTGCCGCACGACCGGCTGCTGTCCTGGTACCGGACCCTGATCGCCCTGCGCCGCAGCCACCCGGACCTGCGCGATCCGGACCTGGCGGCGGTGAAGGTCGCGTACGACGAGGAGCGCCGCTGGATCACCTTCCGGCGGGGCGACGTGCGGGTGGTGGTGAACCTGCTCCCCGAGCCGACGACCATCGCCCTGGGCCGCAACGGGGTCCGCGTGCTGGCCGCCTGGGAACCGGTGGCCCACCCGGACCGCGACGGCCGCCTCCACGTCCCGGCCGAATCGGCGGTCGTCCTCGGCCCGTAGGGCCTGTCCTTCGGCGCGGCTACTCCACGACGGCCAGTTCGCGCGGGGCCCCGTTGAAGCTGCGCGCGCCGGAGGCGGTGACCGTCACGATGTCCTCGATGCGCACGCCGAAGCGGCCGGGCAGGTAGATGCCCGGCTCCACGGAGAAGCACATCCCGGGGACCAGCGGCTGTTCCTCGCCCTCCACCATGTACGGCGGCTCGTGGGTGGTGACGCCGATGCCGTGGCCCGTGCGGTGGATGAAGCGGTCGCCGTAGCCGAACTCGGTGATCACCGCTCGGGCCGCCCGGTCCACCTCCTGGCAGGCGACGCCCGGGCGGACGACGGCGCGGGCGGCCCGCTGGGCCTCGCGGACGATGTCGTGGACGCGCTGCTCCTCGGCGCTCGGCTCCCCGACGTGCACGGTGCGGGAGATGTCGGAGCCGTAGCCGTGCCGCAGGCCGCCGAAGTCGAGGACCACCATGTCGCCGTGGCCGATGACCCGGTCGCCGGCCTCGTGGTGCGGGTTCGCGCCGTTGGGGCCGGAACCGACGACCGTGAAGTCGACCTGGGAGTGGCCGTGTTCGCGCAGCAGCGTGGCCAGGTCGGCGGCGACCTCCTGCTCCCGGCGCCCGGCGAAACGGACCCGGAGGATCTGCGCGTACGCGGCATCGGCCGCCGCGCCGGCCGCGGCGAGCCGCTCCAGCTCCCGCTCGTCCTTGACGGCGCGCAACATCGGCAGCGCGTCGGTGAGCGCGGCGTACGAGGCGCCCGGCACCTCCTTGCGGAGGCGGAGCAGATGGAGCGCCCAGGTGTTGTCGCTCACCCCGAAGCGGCCCTCGGCGCCGAGGAGCGGGGCGGTGATGCCGTACGGGTTCCTCCCGTCGGCCCAGGTGCGCAGGGTCAGGGCCGGTGCGCCCGGGGCCCGCTCCGCGTCGGGGGCCTCCAGGGCGGGCACCACCAGGACCGGGTCCTCTCCGGCGCGGAGCACGAGCAGGGTCAGCCGCTCGGTGTCGGCGGGCGGCCGGTAGCCGGTGAGGTGGGCCATGTCGGGCCCGGGTGCGATGAGCAGCCCGGCCAGTCCGGCGTCCGCGGCGCTCTGCGCGGCGGCGGCCATGCGGGCGGCGTGGTCGGCGGGGGTGAAGGGGGCCGGAACGGCTGCGAGGTCGACGTCGGGATCCATGGGGCGATCCTGCCGCCGCAGCGGGCCGGGCGCGAGTGGTCAGGCGCCGGCCCGGGACAGGGCGGTCAGGCGGGCGGCGAGGGCTGCGGCGGCGGGGGTCGGGGTCGTGGGCGTGAGCAGCTCCGTACGGTGCACCAGGCGCGGGGTGGACAGCGGTACGGCAACCCCGGCTCCGGCGCTCTCCGCCACCCGGCGGGGCAGCAGGGCCAGGCCGTGGCCGGCGGCCGCGAGGGCGCACAGGGCGTGCAGGTCCGTGCCCTCGTAGCGCAGGGAGGGCCCGGTGCGCACGGCGGCGGGTGCGATGCCGGCCTGCGGTGCGTCGAGCCAGCGGGCGTCGGCGAGGTCGTCGAGGCGCAGCGCGGACCGCCCGGCGAGGGGGTGCCCGGCCGGGAGCAGGAGGGCCAGTTCCTCCTCGCCGGCTCCCGTGACCGTCAGCGGCGCCACGTCGGGCAGCCGCAGCGGGTCGCTGGGCGCGGCGAGGCCGTCGACCAGGCCGAGGTCGCAGCCGCCGGCGGCCACGGCGGCGGGCACGTCGGCGGGCGGCAGCACCCGCAGGGTGACCCCGGTGGCCGGGAGCGCGGCGAGCAGCCGGGGGGCGAGGGCGAGCGGGGAGGCGGCGAGCACGACCTGCCCGGGCGGCGCGGCGGCGAGCCGCAGCACGTCGGCGCGGGCGGCGTCGAGCCGCAGCAGCAGCGGCCCGGCGTGCTCCAGCAGCCGCACCCCGGCGGGCGTCGGCTCCACGGGCCGCCGGGTGAGCAGCTCGGCCCGCAGGTCGCCTTCGAGGGCGGCGATGTGCTGGGAGACCGCGGACTGGGTGTAGCCGAGCTCGCGGGCGGCGCCGGAGAAGGAGGACAAGCGCACGACGGTGACGAAGGTGCGGAGCAGGTGCGGATCCATGCGCCCCAGCTTGCACCGGCCCTGCCTGCACCCCGCTGCCGGGCCGGGCCTGCGGCAACCCTGCAGCTGCCCATCAGATCTGCTGATGGAACATGCAGTAACAATCGTTGGTGCCGAACGGGGTGCGCGCCGCAGGATGATCCACATGACCAGCGCACAGACCGCACCGACCGCACCGACCTCTCCGGCGTCGCAGACCCCGCAGACCCCGCAGACGCACATCGCCCGGATCGCCCTCGTCGGCGACCGCTCCCCGCATGTGACTTCCCACACCCGGATCCCGCTCCTCCTCGACGCCCTCGCCGCACGGGAGGGTCTCGTCCTGGACGCGTACTGGATCCCCACCGGCGAGGCCGCCGCCGAGGCCGCGACCGGCTCCCTGGCCCGCTTCGACGCCGTCTGGGTGCTGCCCGGCAGCCCGTACGCCAGTGAGGCCGGGGTACTGGACGCGATCCGGGTGGCCCGGGAGGCGGGCATCCCCTTCCTCGGGACCTGCGGGGGCTTCCAGCACCTGCTGCTGGAGTACGCCCGTTCGGTGTGCGGGCTGCCCGGCGCCGCGCACGCCGAGAACGACCCCGGAGCCGTCGACCCGCTGATCGCCCCGCTCTCCTGCTCGCTCGTCGGGCACGAGGGCCTCGTACGGGCCGAGCCCGGCTCGCTCGCGGAGTCCGTGCTCGGCGCCGAACGGTCGATGGAGCGCTACCACTGCAACTACGGGCCGGCGCAGCAGCACCTGCCGGTGCTCACCGCCCACGGCCTGCGGGTGTCGGGGTACGACGAGGACGGCCAGGCCCGGATCGTGGAGCTGCCCGGACACCCCTTCTTCCTGGGCACGCTGTTCCAGCCGGAGCTGTCCGGGGACGGAACCCGGCCCCACCCCGTGGTGAAGGCGCTGGCGGCGGCCGCCGTGGCGCACGCGGCGGGGCGGCGCCCCGGGCGGTAAAGGCGTCGCGGGACCACCCGGCTGATCGGCTATGCTGTGCATGCACATCGAACGGGTGGTCCGCCGCCCTTCGTGGTGGGTGTAGCTCAGTTGGTAGAGCACCTGGTTGTGGTCCAGGTGGCCGCGGGTTCGAGTCCCGTCACTCACCCTGTAGTTCCCGTAGGGGTACGAGGTCTTCCTCGTACCCCTACGGGCCGTTTCAACCGCGGAGGAACCGCTCCACCTCCGTGACGAAGGCCACCGGGGTCTCGTGCGGCGGGTAGTGGCCGGCGCCGGGGAGGGGGTGGATCCGGCAGTCGGGGTACCAGACCTGCCAGGTGGCGCGCATCACATCGACGGTGAGCGCGAGGTCGTACTCCCCCACGAGCACCAGGACCGGGACGGTGCTGCCCTTCACGGCGGCGGACAGGTCGAGCGACTGCCAGCTGCCCAGGTAGGCGGCGAAGGCCTCCGGGCGGGAGACGTCGAGGGAGTGCGCCACCATGCGGTCCAGCCAGTGGCCGCTCGCGCGGTTGCCGGTGACGAGGTCGAGGATGATCCGCCGGTTGGCCGCGCTCCCGGCGGCTCCGCGGAAGAGGGCCTGGGTGTCGTCGTCCATCTCGTACGGAGCGGCCGGGACGGGGTTGATCCCGATCAGCTTCTCGACCCGCTCGGGGGCACGGACCAGGACCTGCTGGATGGCTTTGCCGCCCATGGAATGGCCCATGAGGGAGAAGGTTTCCCAGCCGAGTTCGTCGGCGAGTGCGAGGACGTCGTCGGCGATCTCGGGGAGGGTGTAGCGGCCGGGGACGTCCCTGCGGTCGCCGTAACCGCGGTAGTCGAGGAAGGCGTACGAGAACCCCTCGGGGTCGAAGTAGTCGAGCACGGAACCCCAGTTCGCGCTGGTTCCGAACCAGTCGTGCAGCACGATGACGCGCAGGGGGCCGGTGCCGGTCCTGCGGTGGGCGATGGCCATGCGTTCTCCCTCGGTGACGGGGCGTCGGAGCCGGACGCGGTAGGTTCTGCCCACCGCGCCTGCGGTCACACCGCCGGGAGGGGCCCGTCGCCCGGGCCGCGTCGGGCCACCGTGTACTCCGTGTCCCCGAAGGCGGCCACGACCCGCAGGCGGCCGCCGAGTGCCTCGACGTACGAGCGCAGGGTGGCCACCTCCGTGCGGTCCGTCTCGCCGTTCTCGATCGCCGACACCCGCGGGCGCAGACGCCCATCGTCTCGGCGACGTCTTCTGCGTGAGCGCCTGCTCCTGGCGGATCTCCGCCAGCCGGTACGCACGCACCTCGGCCATCAGCCGGTCCATCACAGCCCGCTTCTCCGCTACAGGGATGTTCACGTCGTACCATCCCTGCCAGTTTCCGGCCTTGTCCCCGGCGACGAGCAGCACCGCTCGGTGCTGCCCGGGAAGTTGACGCAAGCGTCAACCCCCCGGGCGCGGAAGCCGGGCACGTCACCCCACAGGGTGACGGCATGGCGTCATGCGGTCTTGAGGGCGGGGTCGGAGACGCCCGGGGCGCCGGTTTCCACGTGGCCGGCGAAGCGGCGCAGGAAGGTGGCGTCCGCGTCGGAGACGACCTTGACGTCGTACCAGCGGGCCGAGCCGGTCAGGTCGACCGTGTGGGTGACCGTGGCGCCGGCCGCGACCCGGAGGGTCTGGGACGCGCCGCCGTAGGCGTTGGTCACCGTGAGGTTCACCGCAGCCGAGCCCCCGTTCACCAACGTCAGCCGGAGGTTGCCGGTGGCCGCGTCGTGGCGGGCCGTGACCTCCGGGCCCGCCTTCTTCGCCGGACCCTTCCAGGTGCGCAGGAAGCCGTTGGGGCCCCACACCGTCAGGTTGATCTGGTTGCCGGTGGAGCTGCTCGTGCTCCAGGTGTCCGACAGGGTCTTGCCGGCCTCGACGGTGTAGGGCCACGGGCCGTCGGTGCGGTTGCCCGAGGTGCTGTGGAAGTGGGCGCCGAGGGAGGGGCCGGCGGCGAAGGTCAGGGTGAACTTGCCGGTGGAGACCGTGGCCTTGCCGTCCACGTACGGCTGGTAGCCCAGCGGGCGGGTCGGCTTCGCGCCGGCCTCCTGCTTCGGCAGGGCGCCCGTCGCCGGCGGGACCGGGTGGTAGGACGGGTGGGCGTTGTGGTCCGGCGGGATGTAGCCCGCCGTGGACGGCAGGGCCGCCGGGGTGGCGTCGGCGCGGCTGAAGTCGAAGGCCGAGGTGAGGTCACCGCAGACGGCGCGGCGCCACGGCGAGATGTTGGGCTCCTGCACCCCGAAGCGCTTCTCCATGAAGCGGATCACCGAGGTGTGGTCGAAGGTCTCGGAGCAGACGTAGCCGCCCTTGCTCCAGGGGGAGACCACGATCATCGGGACGCGCGGGCCCAGCCCGTAGGGGCCGGCCGCATAGCCGCCACCACCGGCGTACAGGTCCTTCGAGACGTCGGCCGTGGACAGGCCCCAGGCCGAGGAGGCCGGCGGGTACGGCGGCACCACGTGGTCGAAGAAGCCGTCGTTCTCGTCGTAGGTGATGAAGAACGCCGTCTTCGCCCACACCGCCGGGTTCGCGGTCAGCGCGTCCAGGACCTGCGAGATGTACCAGGCACCGAAGTTGACGGGCCAGTTCGGGTGCTCGCTGAAGGCCTCGGGGGCCGTGATCCAGGAGACCTGGGGCAGGGTGCCGTTCGCCACGTCCGCGCGCAGGCGGTCGAAGTACCCGTCGCCCGCCTTGGCGTTGGTGCCGGTGCGCGCCTTCTCGTAGAGGGCGCTGCCCGGCTGGGCGTTGCGGTAGCTGTTGAAATACAGGAGGGAGTTGTCGCCGTAGTTGCCGCGGAAGGCGTCGCTGATCCAGCCCCACGAGCCGGCCGCGTTCAGGCCGTCGCCGACGTCCTGGTAGACCTTCCAGGACACCCCGGCCGCCTCCAGGCGCTCGGGGTAGGTCTTCCAGCCGTAGCCGGCCTCCTGGTTGCCGAGGACCGGGCCGCCGCCGGTGCCGTCGTTGCCCGTGTGGCCGGTCCACATGTAGTAGCGGTTCGGGTCGGTCGCGCCGATGAACGAGCAGTGGTAGGCGTCGCAGACCGTGAAGGCGTCGGCGAGCGCGTAGTGGAACGGGATGTCGTTCCGCGTCATGTACGCCATGGTGGTCGCCGTCTTGGCCGGGACCCACTTGTCGTACTTGCCGTTGTTGTACGCCTGGTGGCCGCCGGCCCAGTCGTGGTTCAGCCCCTCGACGAACTGCATGCCCAGGTCGTTGACCTGCGGGTTGAAGGGGAGGATGTCCTTCGTCCCGTTGGACTGGTGGAAGACGGACTTCCCGTTGTCCTGGAGGACCGGGCGCGGGTCCCCGAAGCCCCGTACGCCCTTCATGGTGCCGAAGTACTGGTCGAAGGACCGGTTCTCCTGCATGAGGACCACGATGTGCTCGATGTCCTGGATGGTGCCGGTGGTGCCCTGGGCGGGGATGGCGGCCGCCCGTGCGATGCTCTCGTTCAGCATCGCGGCGGCGGCGCCGGCGCCGGCGATCTGCAGGAACCTGCGGCGATTGAGTTCAGCCATGGGTGACGACCTCTGCGGGTGAGGGGGGTGTCGAGGGGCGACCCAAGGACAGCGGTCCCGGGGTACCGGCCGGGGATCAGTTCGTGACGCTGCGCGGTACAGCTGGAGAACGCCGAGGACGTCCCGGGCCTCCCGGACGTCCGCGCATCAGCCGATTCGACCTCCCGGGCACGCTGTACGAAGGGGTGCGCGGAGCTGCTCTGGAGGAACGGTAGGGGAACCTGTGGCCGTGCAACAGGCCACGGCGGCCTCGCACTTGGCATGGTGCGGCCCGGCCGCCCGGGCCCGCAGACGCCCGGCCCGGCCGCGGGGTGCCCGGCTCCCGTACTCACGGCGGGTGGGGCTGCGGCGGGCCCGGATATGAGCATCCGTACTCAGGCCCGGTGGCGGGCCGCCCCGGCATCGTGAGCGCATGTTCATCCAGTCGAGTGATCCGCCGCGGCGCGCCGGGATAACCGCCGTCGGCAGCTTCCTGCCCGAAGAGGCCCGCTCCTCGGACGCCTTGCAGCGGGAGGTGGCCCGGCGCAGCGGTCTCGCTCTGCCGCCCAGGCTGCTGACGCAGGCCACCGGCATCCTGTCCCGGCGTGTCGCGGGGGAGGGCGTGTACGCGTCGACGCTCGCCGCCGGCGCCGGCCGCCGGGCGCTGGCCGCCGCCGGGCTCACCCCGCCGGACATCGACCTGTTGCTGTTCGCCTCGGCGTCGCGCGACATGGTCGAGCCCGCCACCGCGCACATCGTGCAGGCGGAGCTCGGGACCCGGGCGCACGCACTGGACGTCACCAACGCGTGCAACAGCTTCGTCAACGGCATCGACCTCGCCCGCGCCATGGTCCTGGCCGGGCGGGCCCGCAGGGCGCTGGTGGTCACCGGGGAGACCCCCAGCCGGGCGGTGCAGTACGAGCCCGCCGACTTCGCGGAGCTCCGCAGCGGCTTCGCCGGTTACACGTTCGGGGACGCGGGGGCCGCCGTGGTCGTGGAGGCCGTGGAGCGCGGCGGGATCCTGGACGTGGACAGCGAGACCCACTCCGAGCACTGGGAGGTCGGCGGCATCCCGGGCGGCGGCTCGCGCCACCCGCGCGGGGACGCGTACACCTACTTCCGCGGTGACGGGAACGAACTGCGCGGCGTCTTCGAGAAGGTGGGCACCGCCGTCATCGACCGGACGCTGCACCGGACGGGCATGGACTGGGCGGACTTCGCCAAGGTGCTGGTCCACCAGGTGACGGTGCCCTACCTGGAGCGCTTCGCCGAACTGACCGGCGTGCCGGCCGGGAAGCTGGTGGTGACCGTGCCCGAGCTCGGGAACGTGGCCAGTGCGAGCATCGGCGTGCAGCTGGACCGGGTGTACGGCGAGCTGTCACCGGGCGAGCGGGTGCTGTGCGTCGGGCTCGGCGGCGGGATCAGCATCATGACGATGGTCTGGGAGAAGTCGTGAACGCACCGCTGTGGGTGGTCGTGCCCGCCCACCAGGAGGAGGCCCGGCTGCCGGCCACCCTGGAGGCCCTCGCCGCCCAGCACGACCGGGACTTCACCCTGCTGGTGGTGGACAACGCCTCCGCCGACCGCACCGGAGCCATCGCCCGGGAGTTCGCGCGGACCGCACCGTTCCCGGTGGAGGTGATCGAGGAGCCGGAGAAGGGCGTCGGCTCGGCCGTGGACACCGGCTTCCGGTACGCGATCGACCGCGGCGCGACCCTGCTCGCGCGGACGGACGCCGACTGCCTGCCCCGCCCGGGCTGGGCGGGGGCGGCGCGGGCCGCCCTCACGGAGCGCCCCGGGCTGGTGTGCGGGCGGATCACCGCCCGACGCGACGAGCACGGGCCGCTGGGCCGGGCCGGCTTCGCCGTGCTGGTCCGGCTGGCCGCGCTGTTCGGGCGGCTGCGGCCCGAGCACGCCCGCCGCAACGGCTTCCGGGCGCCGTACCGGATGCACGCCGGGAACAACATGGCCATCACCGCCGAGCTCTACCTCGCCGTCGGCGGCATGCCGCGGCGCCCCTCGCCCACCGACCGGCTCTTCTTGAACGCCGTACGCCGCCACACCGACCGGATCACGCCGTGCCGCGCGATGGTCGTGGAGAACTCCACGCGCCGGCTGCGCGCCTACGGGCTCGCCGGCACCGCCCGCTGGTACCTCGACCAGGGCAGCGGAACCCAGGGAACGGACCCCCGCTGATGCTCGACCGACTCGACCACGCCCTGCGCGCCCGCCCCGAGCGGCCCGCCGTCCTCACCGCCACCCGCACCGGAGCCACCCGCGTGCGCGCCACCGGCGGCGAACTCACCGATCTGGCCGACGCCTTCGCCGCCGCACTGCACGCGCGGGGGCTGCGCGCCGGGGACACCGTGGGGGTGGCCGTCCGGCCCGGGCCGCGCGCGCTCGCCGTGCTGCTCGCCCTGTGGCGGCTCGGGCTGCGGGGCGCGGTGCTCGACCCCGGCGCGGGCCCCGACGTGCTGCGGGCCCGGCTTGCGCTGGCCCGACCCTCCCTCGTCCTCGCCGACGCCGCGGCCCAGGCGGTGGCCGGCTGGGCCCGGCCGCTGGCCCGGCGGGCCCGGCTCGCGCTGCCCGACCTGGCCTCCCTGGGCGGCCCGGTGGCCACCGTGGGGCCCCGGCTGCCGGGCTGCGCCCCCGCGCTGGACCTGGGCGCGCCGCGCTCCGGAGTCCCCGCCTTCGGGGACTCCGACGGGGACGCCGTGATCGTCTTCACCTCCGGGACCACCTCGCGGCCCCGGGCGGTGGTGCACACCCGGGCGAGCCTGGCCGCCGGGATGGAGTCGGTGTCCGCGCTGTTCGGCGGCGCGCAGGCCGCCGCGGGGGCGGACCGTCCGGTACTCGGCGGCACCTTCTTCGTGCTCGTCCCCTCGCTCGCCTGCGGGGCCTGCGTCGCGCTCCCGGCCCGGTCCCCGGCGGTCCTGGCGCGGCAGCTGCGCCGGCTGCGGCCGCGCGACACCTATCTGACCCCGCCGCAGCTGAGGGACGCGCTGCGGGCGGGGGCGCGCTTCGGCGGCCGGGTGTGGACGGGGTCGGCCCCGGCCAGTGCCGAACTGCTGGCCCGGGTACGGGGCGCGGGCGCCGACCAGGCGTGGGGGGTGTACGCACTGACCGAGCTGTTCCCGGCCGCCGCCGTCGAGGCGCGGGAGAAGGCCGCGTACGAGGGGCCCGGCGACCTGGTGGGGGCGCCGCTGCCCGGCGTGAGCGCCGCGCCCGACGGGGACGGACAGCTGCTGCTCGCCGGGCCCGCGGCCCGGCACCGCTACCTGGGCGAGGACCCGGACCCGTGGGTGCGTACGGGTGACCGGGCCCGGCTCGACGGCGCCGGCCGGATCGTCCTGGAGGGGCGGAGCAAGGACATGGTGCTGCGCCGGGCGGAGAACATCTACCCGGGCCTGTACGAGCCGGCTCTGCAGGTACCGGGCGTGGAGCTGGCGGTGCTGGTCGGCGTCCCGGCCGGGCCCGGCGCCGAGACCGCGGGCGACGAGCGGCTCGTCGCCCTCGTACAGCCGCGCCGGGGCGTCGCCGAGGACGCCCTGCGGGACGCGCTGGCGGGGCCGTTGGCCCGGATGGGCTCCGCGCGTCCCGACTCCGTGCTGTTCGGGCAGGTCCCGCTGTCCGGGCGCTCCCGCAAACCGGACCGGGCGGCGGCCTCGGTGATCGCGGCGGCCCGGCTGCGGGGGCGGCGGTGAGCGGCGGGCAGGCGCGGGCCCGGCGGCGGGACCGGCGGGTCTACCTGCGCAGCCACCCGCTGCTGTTCGCGCTGCTCGCCGCCACGCGCGGACGGCCGGTGCGGCGCCTCGGGCGGACGCTGCTGGTGCACGACGCCGCCGCCTACCGGGAGGCGCTGACCCGGCTGCCGCTCGACCGGACGGCGGCCGGGACCACGGGCGGCGCGGCGCGGGCGGCCCTCGCCGAGGGCGTGCTGTTCGACCAGGAGGGCAGCGCGCACCGGGCGGGCCGGCGCGGGCTCGCCGATGCGCTGGGTGCGGCCGGGGTGGAGGAACTGCGGGCGGTCTGGCGCCCGTTGCTGGTACGGGGGCTCGCGCCGCTCGGGCACGGCGGCGAGGTGGAGCTGGTGGAGCTCGCACGGGAGCTGGCCGGGTCGGTGGTGTGCGCCCTGCTGGGCTCCGACGCGGAGCCGGCGGCGGTCGCGCGGGCCGCCGCCGAGGCGGCGGCCGCGTCGGTCCGCAGCCACCTGCCGGGGCCGGCCCGGCCGGGTGCGCGGGCCGCGGCGGAGCGGACGGCGGGCGAACTGCGGAGCCTGCTCGGGGGCGGGAGCGACGCCCTGGCCGTGATGACGGCCGTCGCCGCCGTGAACACCACGGTCGCGGCGGTACCGAGGGCGGTGGCGTGGTGCGCCGATGCCGGTCTGTGGGAGCAGGCCACGGATCCGGAGCTGGCGCCCCGGCTGGTCGAGGAGCTGCTGCGGGTCACGGCGGCCTCGCCGGTGCTGCCGCGGGTGGCGGCCGCGGGCGGGTCGGTGGGCGGCTGCCCGGTGCGGGGCGGTGACCGGCTGCTGCTGGTGGCCCGGCATGCCGCGGGGGCGCACCGGCGGGATCCGGACGCGCTGGACCCGGCGGACGCACGCCACCTGGTGTTCGGTGCGGGCCCGCACACGTGCCCGGGGGCCCGGCTGGCGCGGGTCCAGCTGGCCGATGTGCTGGCAGCGCTGGCCCCGTACCGGCCGGTGGTCACCCGGGCCCGGGTGGACCGGCGGGCAGCGCTGCCGGGGTGGCGGACCCTGACCCTGCGGGGCACCCGGTGACCGGGAACCTGCCGTCGCCACCCGGCTCCGCCGTGGCCGCGCCGACCGCAGCGGAGCCGGGTGCCGCCGGGTCGGGCCGCCGCTGCGCGGAGCCACTCCCCGCCCCGCCCTTCCACCGTTCCCCGGAGCTCTGCCCCGGACCCCGTACGGGTGCGGCCCCCACCACCACGGAGCCGGCTGCGGCCGCCCGCGGGGCGCGCTGCCGCTGCGCAGGCCGGTCCGGACCCCTTGCGTCGCGTGCGGTCGAGGCCGCAGGCGGAGCGGGGTCGGCCGCGGCCGGGAGGCTGGAGGCGGGCCGGGCCGGGTCCGGTGTGGGTGCGGATCCGGCCGTGGTGGGGGCGGGTGCGGTCAGGGCTTTCGGGGGGCCGGCCGTGAGCGGCGGGCTCCGGCCGTGGGCCGGGGTGACGGTCGGGGTGAGCGGGGCCGGCGGGTTCTGCGGGGGGCATGTGGCGCGGGCCGCCTCGGCGCTCGGGGCGCGGGTGGTGGCACTGGGGCGTCGGCCCGGCACCGTCGGGGAGTTCCGGTACTGGGATGCGGCCCGCGCGGAGCCGGACCTCGCGGGTGTCGACCTCGTCGTGCACTGCGCGGCCGCGGTCGGCGACCCCGCGCCCGGATCCCCGGCGGAGGCGCAGATGTACGCGGTCAACGTCGACGGCACGCGGCGGCTGCTGCGGGCCGCGGGCGGCCGGCCCGTGGTGTGGGTGAGCAGCGCCAGCGTCTACGACCCGCGCCCCGACCGGTCGCTGGTCCGCGAGGACCACCCGCGCTCCGGCCAGCTGAACGCGTACGGCCGTTCCAAGGCGGCCGGCGAGGCCCTCGCCCTGGCCGCCGGGGCGGTGGTGCTGCGGCCGCGCGCCGTCTACGGGCCGGGCGACACCACGCTGCTGCCGCGGCTGCTGTCGCGGGTCCGGGCCGGGACGCTGCTGCTGCCGGGGCCGGATGTGCTGCTCAGCCTCACCGCGGTGGAGAACCTGGCCGACGCCGCCCTCGCGGCGGCGGACTGGACGGCGGGCGCGTACAACGTGGCCGACGCCGAGCCGTACGCGCGGGACGCCGCCGTACGCCGGGTGCTGCGCGCGCACGGCGTCCCGGCCCGGATCCGGCACCTCCCGCTCGGGGTGGCCCGTACGGCCGCCCGCGTGGCGGAAGCCTGCGCGCGGGGCGGCGCCGAACCGGCCCTGAGCCGCTACGCGGTGGACCAGCTGGCCCATCCGGTGGTGCTGGACCTGAGCCGGGCCCGCGGCCAGGGGTGGAGCCCGGGCCGCACCCTGGACGACTACCTGGCGCGCCTGTAGCCGTGCGCTGTTCCGTGCCGGCCGGGCCGGGCGCCGAGCGCACCCCGCCGGTACGTACGCCGCGCGTCCGCGATCCACTGCCCGAGCGGG
>NZ_JBEZBN010000059.1:0-37055 GCF_040647115.1 Streptomyces sp. NPDC044571 | reverse complement strand
GAGAGCCTGCGGATCCGTGACCGTCAGCTTCCCCCGCAGCTCGGCCCGGACGATGCGCAGTCCTTGGCCCCCTGACGTATGCGTGCGAGCGCGTCTCTACTGGAGCGCGATGTTGCCGAGAAGGAACGCGTCCGCATTCTCGTCCACGCCGTCACCGGACTCGACCGATGCCACCGCCGACAACTCCGACTCGGATCCCGCCACGTTCTTCTTGTTCACCACGATGATGTCCCCTTCAGACGCGTGCAGCGCTCGGCGAAATGCCTCTTCGAGATTCGGCATCGGCACGGCAGCGCGTCAAGACTCCTGTCCGGCAGCCCCACCGCAATTCGAGGACCGGTCCAGGGAAATGCAGGAAAGTACACGGAGGCCACCGGGATCCGACCCTTGGAGACGCCCTCATGACCACCGCATCCCACCCGGCCGGGCAGCCCGTCCCGCAGACCCCGGCCGCCGACGTGCTCGCCGAGCTCACCGCGGTGCTGGCCGGCATGACGGGGACCGACGCCCACCTCGTCGACCCCGGGCTGCCGTTCCCGCTGCTGGGCCTGGACTCGCTGCGGGGCGTGGAGTTCCTCGGCGCCCTGGGGGCCCGCTACGGCACGCGGATCGAGGCGGGGGCGCTGGGCGAGCACCCGACCCCCGCGGCGCTGTCCCGCCACATCGCCGCGCGGCTCGGCGCCCCGGACGGCCCGGCCCCCTCCCCCTCCGCCTCCCCCTCCCCCGCGCCGGCGCCGGTACGGGCCCGCATCCCGCGGGACGAGCCGGTACTCACCGCCTTGCGCACCCAGCTGGCGCGGATCCTGCGCTGCGCGCCGGGCGACCTCGACGACCGGGCGCCCTTCACGGTGCTGGGCCTGGACTCCATCCTGGCGGCGGAGTTCGTCGAGGGCATCAACCGCACCTGGGGGCTGAAGGAACAGGCCGCCCTGCTCTACGACCACCCCGACCTCGCCGCCATGGCCACCCACCTCACCGAGCGGCTGGGCGTCCCGGCCCCCGCGCCGAAGACCGCCGGATCCGTCCCCGCCCCCGCGCCGGCCGCCGGATCCGTTGCCGCGTCCGCACCGGCGCGGGCGGGGGCCGCGGCCCCCGCCGCGCCGCCACTGGACCTCGACGCGCTGCTGGACGCGGTGCGCGACGACGTACTCGGCATCGACGAGGCCGCCGCCCTGCTGGCCGCCCGCACCGCCTGAGACGAGACGAGACGAAGGGCACGCCAGCCAGATGGACGACCGGGAAATCCTGACGCTCTTCAAGAACGGCACCCTGGAGCGCCGGCACGCGATGGCCCTGCTGACGGGAGCCCCGGCGGCCCCGCCCGGCCCGGCCGTCCGCCCCGCCGCGGCCACCGCCGACCCGGTCCCCGCCGTCGCCGCCGTCCCGGCCGCCGGCCCGCGCACCGCGGCGGCGCACGCGGGCGCCGAGCCCTGCGCCGTCATCGCGCTCCACGGCCGCTTCCCGCAGGCCGCCGACCTGGAGGCGTTCTGGCAGGTGGCCCTGGAGGCACGCGACACCTCGGGCCCGGCCCCGGACGGCCGCCCGCACGGCGGCGGCCCGGCGGCCCCGGGCCACTTCCTGGACGCCGTGGACGCCTTCGATCCGGAGCTGTTCGGGATCGACCCCGCCGAGGCCGCGCTGATGGACCCCCAGGAGCGGTTGCTGCTGGAGAGCGCCTGGCAGGCCCTGGAGGGCGCCGGCTACGCGGGCGCCCGCCTTGCGGGGCTCACCGGCGCCGACGGCACACCGCGCGCCGTCGGCGTGTTCACGGCCGTCGGCCGCTCCACCCAGGCCGCCCACGCTGCCCAGGCCGCCCACGCCGAACCCACCGCCGGCGCCCCGGCCCACGCCGCGGGCCGGCTCTCGCAGCTGCTGGACCTGCACGGCCCCAGCCAGAGCGTCGACACCGGCGACTCCTCCTTCCTCACCGCCCTGCACCTCGCCCTCGCCTCGCTGCGCGCGGGCGAGTGCGCGGCGGCCCTGGTCGCCGCCGCCGAACTGCGGCTGCACCCCGCACGGCAGCGGCCCGGCAGCGGTGAGGCCGTCACGGCCGTACTGCTCAAACCGCTGTCCGCCGCGCTGGCCGACGCGGATCCGGTGCACGCGGTGCTGCTGGCCGGAGCCGTCGGCCACACCGGCCGGGGCGAGGCCGGCCCGCTGCGCGAGCGCCTGGTACGCCGCGCCCTGGCCGCCGCCCGCGTCCCGGCCGCGGAGGTCGGCCTGACGGAGGACGCCGTGACCGTCGCGGCCTGCGTGGGCGAAGCCGGGGCGGCCACCGGCGCGGCCGCCCTCGCCCGCGCCGTACTCCAACTGCAGCGCGCCACGCGGCTGCCGGAGCCCGGCGGCCCCGCCGAGCCCGCCCCGTGGGCCGGCCCGGCGCCCCGCCGCGCCCTGGTGGGGGTGCACCCGGCGCACGCCCCGCATGCCGTGGTGCTCCTCCAGGAGGCTCCGCCCGCGGTCGGCCCCCCGGCGCCGCCCGGGGCGCCGGCGGGCCGGGCCGGGGAGCTGGTGCTGGTGTCGGCGCCCACTCCCGCGCATCTGGCCGCCACCGCCCGCCGGATCGCCGACTGGCTGGAGCGGCCCGAGGGGGCGGCCCACGAGCTGTCCGCCGTCGCCGGGGAACTGCGTACGGGACGGGCCGCGATGGCCTGCCGCCTCGCCCTCGTGGCGCAGGACCTGCCCGAACTCGCCTCGGCCCTGGCCGGCTTCGCCGAGCAGGGGCAGGCGCCGGGGGTGCGCACCGCGGATCTGCGCGCGGCCCCCGGGGATCCGCTGCTGCTGGACGGGCTCGACGAGACGCTCGCGTACGTCGAGGCCCTGTGGCAGGGCGGCCGGTGGGAGCAGCTCACCCGCCTGTGGCTGGGCGGCCTCGACGTCCTGACCGCCGCCCCGGCGCCCGGCACCGGGCGGGTGGGCACCCTGCCCACGACCGTGCTGCGCCCGCGGCCCCTCGGGCCCGGCTCCGCCGCGGCGGCGACGCGGGGAGGGCAGCGGTGAGCATCAACCTGCAGGCGGCGCCGATCGCCGCGCTCCCGGCCCCGGCTCCGGCTCCGGCTCCGGCTCCGGCTCCCACGGTCGGCGCCGCGCCGCACGCGCCCGGCCCGGTCACCCTGTGGCTGTGCCCCAACGACGACGTCGCCCCCGAGGTCGCGAGCCTGCTGGCCCGGCACTGGCTCGACGCCCGCGAGCAGAAGACCGCGGGCAAGTTCCTCTTCGAGCGCGACCGCCGCCAGTACCTGATCGCCCACACCCTGGTGCGGCGCGCCCTCGCCCTGGAGGCGGGCCTGCCCGAGGCCGAGCTGGTCATCTGGCGCTCCGCGCGCGGCCGTCCCTTCCTGCGGCCCGCCCCCGACGCCCTGCCGCGCGGCGGCTCACAGCTCGACTTCAACCTCTCCCACGCGGGCGGCTACAACCTGCTCGGCATCGTGCGCCGCCAGCGCATCGGGGTGGACGTGGAGCGGCTCGACGACCGGGACGAGCAGGCCATCACCACCATCGTGCGCACCTTCGCCGAGGAGGAACGCGCCTGGGTGGACCAGCTGGCGCCCGGGCGGGAGCGGGACCGGCGCGCGCTGCGCGTGTGGACGCTGAAGGAGGCGTACTCCAAGGCGCGCGGCCTGGGCCTGGGGCTGCCGTTCGACAGCTTCGTCTTCACGATGGACGACGAACGCGGTGTACGCGCCTTCACCCCGCCCGAGGACGACACGGGCCGGCTGTGGTGGTTCATCGAACTGGAGCCGGTGCCCGACGTGCTGGTCGCCGTCGCCGTGCCCGCCGACGCGGCGCAGGACGGGGAGATCCAGCTCAACCTGGGCTTCCCGTGGAGCCGGTCGGCGCCGCAGAATTTTCCGCTTCCTGCGCCGGTGGGCCTCGGCCCGGGGATTTCCCCGGCTTTTTGACGGATCTTCGGGCAACGGTTCCGGCATCCGTTTCGGTAACGGTTCCAAGGCATTTCTTTGCCGACGATTTACCTCCGGTTCGCCCTCTCCCATTCCTGTTCGGAAGCCGCCCGGCCGACCACCGCTGCGGATCACAAGTTCGCAGGTGGAAGGCGGCTCAAGAGCCACTAAAGGAAAGAGATGGAAAGCACCTTCCCCCGCTAGCGTTCCTGCAGCGGGGGCAGTTTTTTGGTCACCGGACGGAAAGAAAGAGACAAGGAACTCGACGAGTACGGAGGAGACCGTGAGGATTCAGGTTCTGGGTCCGTTGAGTGCCGAGGTCAACGGGGAATCCATTGTTCCGACGGCCGGAAAACCACGACAGGTTCTGTCGCTTCTCGCGCTCTATCCCGGGCGCGTCATGCCCGTTCCCACCCTCATGGAGGAGATCTGGGGCACCCAGCCGCCCAACAGCGCGCTGACCACCCTTCAGACGTACATCCTCCAGCTGCGCCGGCGCCTGGGCACCGCCATGGGCCCCGGCGCCCCCGGCGGGGCCAAGGAGGTGCTGGCCACCCGGCACGGCGGCTACCTGCTCCAGATCCCCGAGGACAGCGTCGACGTCCACGACTACGACCGCCTGGTCCGCGAGGGCCAGAGCGCCTTCGACGCGGGCGAGAGCCAGGTGGCCGCCGACCGCTTCCGGGCCGCCCTCGACCTGTGGCGGGGCCCGGCCCTGGTCGACGTACGGGTCGGGCCGATCCTCGACATCGAGACCATGCGCCTGGAGGAGAGCCGCCTGGTCACCGTGGAGCGGCGCATCGACGCCGATCTGCGCCTGGGCCGCCACTCCGGGCTGATCGCCGAACTCGCCGAGCTGACCGCGCGTCACCCCCAGCACGAGGGGCTCCACTCGCAGGCCATGGTCGCGCTCTACCGCTCGGGCCGGCAGGCATCGGCGCTGGAGGTCTACCGCCGGCTGCGCGTACGCCTGATCGAGGACCTCGGCGTGGAGCCCTCGCCGCAGCTCCAGCGGCTGCACCAGGCGATGCTGGCCGTGGACCCGCAGCTCGACGTGCTCGCCGGACCGCGGCACACCTCGACCTTCGACCTGTTCGCCGCGTAGGGCGTCCGGCGGCCAACCGCGGCGCCACACGGCCCGGGTACGGACCCGGTACAGCCCCGGTACGTCCCCGGTGGGGACCTCCAGCAGCCTTCGACGACCTCTTGAGCACCGGCGCGGACAGTGGGGTCTTCCGCACCGCCGTCGCCGTACCGCACAGGAGAGCGCGCCGTGGCCATCCTCAGATACCTGGAAAACCCGCTGGACGACCTGCTGCGGCGTGCGGCCGCCCGCGGCGGTGACGGCCCGGCCGTCACCGCCGGCGAGGCGACGCTGACCTACCCCGGGATGGATCGCGAGGCGGACCGGATCGCCCACTGCGTACGGCGCACGGTACGGCGCCCCGGCGCCGCCGTCGCGGCCGCCCCGACCCCCGACACCGTCTTCCCCTGCGTGTACTACGGCGTGCTGCGCAGCGGACACCCGCTGGCCCTGGTCGACCCGCAGATGGGACCTGCCGCCCTGCACGAGGTCCTCACGACGGCCGGCGCCGAGATCGCCTTCGTCCCCGCCGCCCTCGCCGAGGTTCTCCTCAAACTGGAGGACCGGCTGCCCCATCTGCACACCGTCGTGGTGACCGACGCCGCCGACGGGGTCGCCCCCGGCTCGGCCGTACCGCTCGCCGCGGCCCTGGCCGGCGTACCGCAGACGCCGTACGAGCCGGCCGCCGCCGACGTCGACGCCGTGGCCTGCACGCAGTTCACCCCGCACGGCGCGGGCGGGCTGCGCCCGGTCCGCTTCACGCACCGCAACCTCATCGCCAACGCGGCGCAGACCGCCATCGCCCACCAGCTGGTGCCCGGCGCCGTCGTCGTGAGCCACCTGCCGCTGCACCACCCCGCCCATCTCAACGCCGCCGTGCACGCCGGGAGCCGGCAGGTGCTGTGCACCGACCCGGACCCGTGGGCGGGCCTCGCCCTGGCCGCCCGCACCGGGGCCGCGCACTACTACGGCCTCTCCTCCCGCCTCGAACGGCTCGCCCGCGACGAGCGGTTCACCGCCGGCCACCCCGACCTGGCGGGGCTGCGGCTGCGCGCCGTACTCGCCGGCGGCACCGCCCTGGAGGCCGCCACCGCCCGGCGGCTGCGCGACGTCCTCGGCGTACCCGTCCTGCAGGGGTACGGCCTGCGCGAGCTGTGCACCCTCTCCCACCACCAGCTGCCCGGCGCACGGCCCGGACTGGGCGCGGTGGGGGTGCCCCTGCCCGGCACCGAATGCCGCGTCGTGGCCCCGGCGGGCCGCACCCCCGTCCCGGTGTGGGCGACGGGTGCCGTGGAGGTCCGCGGACCGCAGGTGGCCCCCGGCAGCCTGGGCGCGGCGGCGCCGGACGGAGAGGACGGCTGGCTGCGCACCGGTGACGCGGGCTACCTCGACGAGGACGGCGGACTGCACGTGGTGGACCACCTCGGCGACGTCTTCGCGTGCGACGAGGCCCTCGTGGCCCCCTCGCTGGTCGAGCGGGTGATCGGGGAGGACCCGCGGGTCGCGGAGTGCATCGTCGCGGACTGGCCCGACCCCGTGCACGGGGCGCTGGTGTGGGCCGGGATCGTGCTGCGCGACGGGGCGCCGTCCGCGGGGTCCGCCGGGCTGCTCGACGTCCTCGACTCGATCGCCGAACGCGCCAACTCCCGTCTGGGACCGGGCGAGCAGATCCGCCGCCTCGAAGCCCTCGACTCCGTCCCGCGCGGCCCCGGAGGCACACCCGCCCGCCGCCGCGTCCGCACCCGCCTGCACGCCCAGGCCGCCGTCGAGGCAGCAGCCTGAGGCCCATTTCCTCGGGCGGCTTCGCCTCCGGGGCCGCCCGTGCCGGCTCCAGGAGGACGTACGTCCTCGGAATCCGCTCGTTCCTCGCGCATTCCTCCGGGCGCTCGCCCTCCTTCGCCGGCGCGGCCCCTTCGGCTCAGCCGCCCGGGCGGCCACCGGCGGGACGGACCTCAGGGGCGGCGGACCGGGAGGGCGGCCAAGCCCTGCGCCAGGGCGTGCGCGCTGCTCTCCGGGCCGGAGACGCCGGTCATGACCACGTGGACCGCGTCCCCGCCGCCGTACGCGAGCCCCCGCGCGAGCTCGTACGCGGCCCGCGCGCCGGGACCGCTGCCGCACAGCACCAGGCGCCGCCCGGCCGCCCGCGCCTCGGTCAACTCCCGGGGCAGCGCCCCCGCAGCGCCCCGGGCCGGCGGGCCGGCCAGGTCCAGCACGACGACCTCCTCGGGGCCGCGGTGCCGGCGGGCGAACAGCTCGTACGCGCCCCGCGCCGCGCCCGCCACCAGCACGAGGCAGATCAGATCGGCCCCGGGAGCACCCGTGCGCAGTTTCCGCGCCCCGGTGCGCCCGGGCCGGGGCAGCAGCCGTGCCATCGACGGGACGTCGACGTCCGCCAGCAGGTCCAAGGCCTGGCCGACGGTGGCGTGCTGGTCGGGCAGTTCGGCCAGGGCCCGCAGCAGGCTCACGCACTGGCCCAAGGCGGCGGAAGCGTCGGCGTCGGCCAGGCTGGAGCGGTCGTAGACGGCGTTCAGGACCAGCGCGCCGCCGTTCTCGTGCCGCGCGAAGACCGTCAGGGGCAGGCCGGCTCCGCCTCCGGCCTGGCGCGGCTCGGCCACCTCGACGCCCTGGGCCCGCAGTTCCTCGCGCAGCGCCTGCGGCAGTTCGGCCGGGCCGTCGAAGGAGACCAGGGTGTCGGTGAGCCGTTCGCCGTCGTCGCGGCCGGTCCACTCGCGGATCCGGTCGGAGGAGACCCAGGGGTACGCCGCCATGTCGAGCAGGGCGTCGCGCACCTGGCGCAGCAGGTCGGCCAGCGGCTGCGCCGGGTCCACCCGGACGGTCATCGGCAGCGGGCCGGCGAGCAGTCCCGGAACGCCCGCGGCCCCGGGCATCAGGATGTCGCGGCCGGACAGCCGCACCCCGAAACTGACCTGCAGGGGGCCCTCGATGCCCGCCGCCCGGTACAGCAGCAGCGCCCACACCACGTGCAGCGCACTGCTCTCCCCGGCGCCCCGCGCGGCCGCCCAGGACCGCAGCCGGGAGGTGTGCGGTTCCGCCAGCCGCCGGTACAGCCGGCCGGCTCCGCTCTGCCGGGTGGCGCCGCCGCGGCGGCCTACCGCGGTGGCGGCATGGCGCGGGGGCGCGGTGCGCGTCCACAGCTGCCGGGCGCCCTCGGTGTTCTGACGGGCCAGCCAGCGGGCGTGGTCGCGCAGGTCGGGGCGGCGCTCACCGCCGGGCAGGCGGCCCCCGGCGAGGTAGGCGCGGTAGAACTCGCGCAGCAGCAGGTGCACGCTGCGCTCGTCGAGCAGCGCCCGGTGGTAGGTCAGCAGGATCCGGGCCGGTCCGTCCGCTTCGGCCTCCAGCACGGTCAGGCGCAGCAGCGGCGGGCGGTTCAGCGCGAAGCCCTGCCGGCGGTCCCGCTCCAGCAGGTCCCGCCAGCCGATGTCGCGGGCGCGGTGGTGGACGATGTCGGCGTCGGCGCGGGCGTGCAGGACCAGCCGCGGCTGGGCCGCCCAGTCGAAGGCGGCGCGCAGGACCGACTCGCGCTCGCAGACGGACTGCCAGGCCGCCCGGAAGCGGGCCCGCTCCAGCGGTCCGGTCCAGGTCCAGTGGACCTGTTCCAGGTGGCGGTCCGGCCCGTCGGGGCGGGTGACGGCCTCCAGCAGCAGTTCGCGCTGGTGGCCGGCGAGGGCGAGCGGCTCGCCGGTGCCCGGGTAGGGGCCCAGGAGGTCGGCCAGCAGTTCCGGGCCGAGCAGCGCGGGGCCGCCGTCGGTGCCGGGGAGCAGCCGCAGGGTGTGCCCGCCCGGGCCCGCGCAGTCCAGGGTGACCTGGAAGCCCCGGTGGCGTTCGGCGATGCGGGCGGCGAGCAGCTCGGCGTCCGCGTCCGTGCGCAGCCCGCGTACGTCCAGGAGGAGCGCGGCGCCGGGCGCGCGGTCCGCCACCTCGTGCACCACCACCAGGACCGGGCCGGGTCCGGCTGCCGCGTCGCGGCCGCTCATCGGCCGCTCCGTACGGTGTCGAGGGGCGGACGGGCGGGGCGCGGCGGCTCAGCCCTCAGCGCGGGCACGGCACGGCGGGCACGGTACGTACGCGGCCCGTTCACTGGCTTTCACGGCGTCCGCCTTCCTCTGCCCGGGCCGGAGGTCACCGGTCGCAAAAAGCGTAGTTCGCCCCCGGCCCCGGCCGCTGTTTCCTCAAGCAGGCCTGCACCGCGGCCCGAAGCGGTGTCGACCGCCGGCCCCCGGGGAGGGGTCGCGGGCGGGCGCCGGCGGTGCGCCGAGCTGACGACGTAGCGGTCCTGGACGAGGTGGGTGGCGAACTCCCACACCCCGTCACCCGCTCCGGCGTCCGCCCCTGCGTCCTGTCCCTCGGTCAGGACGGTGCGGCCCTGGCCGTCCCGGCCGAAGCCGAAGCCGGGGAACCGGCGCCGCAGTCCGTGCCCGAGCGCCTTGGTGTAGGCCTCCTTCAGGGTCCACAGGCGCAGCAGCCCGGCCCGGCGCTCCTCCTCGGGCAGCGCGGCCAGCGCGCGGCCTTCCCGGGCCGTGCACACGTGGTCGCGCAACAGGTCGAAGGAGAGGGCCCGGTCGGCCGGCTCCGCGTCCACGCCGATCGGCCCGGTACGGCTGACCCCGACCACGATCAGCTCGTCGGTGTGCGCGAGGTTCAGCTCCACCTCGCCACCCAGACCGCGCAGTACGGGCCGCCCGCCGGGGTGGTGGCCCAGGTCCAGGGAGGCCGGGGACACGTCCAGGGCGGTGGCGGCGGTGTACTTCATGACGGCGCGCGAGACGGCGAACCGCAGCCGCCCGGCCGCGGCCGGCGTCTGCCGGTAGCGCGGCCAGTCCTGTCCGAGCAGCGGGCGCAGTCCCGGGTCGAGGAGCGCGGCCGTCATCCACTGCCCCCAGGTCGTGAAGACCACGACCCGGCCGTGCTCGTCGAGCCGGTCCCCCACCTCCTCCCAGGGGCCCTCCGGGCCCGCCACGTGCAGGGGATCGGCGGGCTCGACGGGCCTCGCGGGCAGAGCGGGCCCGGCGGGCGGACCGCCGTTCACCACAGCACCCGGGTCGCGTACACGTCGCAGTCGACGCCCCTGCGGTCCCGGGCGTCCAACTCCGCCCAGACCCGCTGCTGCGCCGCGGTGGCGGCGGGGCCGCCGGGGCCCTCGGGGGCGATCCCGAGCCGCTCGGTGATCCGCAGGGCCGCGAGCAGCGCCCAGGGGCGCCCGCCGAGGAACAGGCCCCGGCCGTCGTCGGCGGCCCCCTGGACCCCGAGCACGGCGGCCCCCAGCAGCACCATGGCCTGCCGGTCGGCGACGGCCCGGACCGCGGGGTCGCGGGGGTCCGCCTCCTCCGCGGCCCGGCTCGGCCTGAGCAGGGCGCGCTGTTCGCTGAGCAGCCGCCCGGCCACCCGGGCGAGGACGGCGGTGAACGGGTCGTCGCCGTCGTCGGCCGGGCCGGCCTGGGCCGCCGCGGTCAGCCGGGTGTGCGCGGCGGCGGGCACCGCCACCAGCGTGTCGTCGCTGCCGGGCGACGGGGGGAAGCTCCGGACGGGCAGCTCCTCCCCGAGGCGCAGCAGCGGCCCGGAGCCCGCCGCGTCCCCCCGGCGCGCGAACGCGGCGGCCAGCGCGGGCAGTTCGCGTACGAGCTCGGCCTGGCGGGCGGCCACCTGCGCCTCGCCCGCTGCGGCCGCGGGGAGATCGGCGACGAGCTTGGCCACCGTGCGGCGCGCCTGCGCACCGGCACCCAGGCCGCTCTCCCGCAGGACCAGGTCGAGTTCGTCGAGTACGTCGCCGACCACGACCGGCACCACGTACCCGGCGGCCGCCCGCACCGCCGGGCCGCAGCCCTGGGGCAGCGCGAGCGCGCGCAGGGCCACGCCGAGGAGGCTCTCGCAGGCCAGCAGATCGGCGAACGCGGCGGCCAGCGGGCCCCGCCACTGCCGGACGGCGGCGTCGTGCGGACCGCGGTCGGCCACCACCCGTACGGCGGCGCGCAGCGCCGTGCCTGCCGAGGCGACCAGCGCGGCCGGGGCCAGCAGGGCCTCCAGCCCGGCCGCCGGTGCGCCGCCCGGGGCGCCCGCGGCCCGGGCGCCGCTCAGGCCCTGCACGCACTGGGCGTGGCCGAGGGCGAGGTCGCGGCGCAGCAGCGGGCGCAGGACGCGCACCAGTTGCTCGCCGCCGACGTACTCGCCGCCCCTGTGGGCCCCGGCACTGTCGCCGGCCCCGTCGGTCCCGCCGCTGTCGCCGCCCCCGCAGGCCGGGCGGAACTCGGCGCCCACCAGGCCCGCCAGCAGGGCCGCCGCGCGGTCGGGCGCGGGGGAACCCTGCGCGAGTGCCCGGAAGCCGTACGGGTTGGCCTCGTCGAGGGGGTCGCCGAGCAGCGCCTCCAGGCGTACCGCGCGCAGCGCCAGATCGACGGTGGGGGCGAGCGCCGCGTACGAACGGGCCGGCGCGGAGGCCCGCGCCGGCCGCCGTGGCGGGGACGCCTGCGCACCCGCGGCGGAGGGGCCGGGCGCGGGCACCGGGGTCCCAGCGGGCGCCGGGGTCTCCGCGGGCGCCGGGGTCTCACGGTCCTCCAGCGGACCGGGCCGGGTGAGGGCCATCTACGGCCTCCTTCTCGTGCTCATCGCAGGCTCGTACTCATGCAGGCTCGTGCTCATCGCATCGCAGGCCGTGCTCATCGCAGGCGCCGCACAGCGCTCTGTGCATGCCATCGGGCCAGGGTCAGGGTCTCGATGCCGGCGCGCCCCAGCCACGTCCGCACGTACCGGCCGGCCTCCACGAGGCCGGTGCCCGCACCGAGCACCTCCTCGACGGCCTCCTCGCGCAGCATCACCTGCCGGGCGCAGCCGACCCGCACGCCGTCGCCCTCGGGTACGAGGGACCACTCGCCGCTGTGCGCGGCGATCAGGCCCGGCGCCGCGGGCTCCTTGTAGACGATCCGGGTGGCCGAGGGGAAGCACAGCCGCACCGTGCGGGTGGTGACGGACCGGCCGTCGGGGTCTGCGGTGTCCATGACGGCCAGCTGCACGCCGGGCTCGTCCTCGGTCACCTCGACCGCGTCCACGTGGGGCAGGAGCCCGCTCCAGTCCCCGATCCGGTAGAGGAAGTCGTAGACGAGCTCGGCGGGGCCGTCGACGTGCACGCTGTCCTCGAACGACAGCAGCAGCCCGTCCAGGCGCTCCCAGCGCTCGGCGACCTCCTTGACGGCGGCGACCAGGGCGGCTGCATCCCGCTGCCACTGCTGCCGACTGTGCGCGGTGCCCGCGGAGGCCGTGCCCTCCAAGGCGCGTTCCTGGCGCAGGGTCAGCAGCGACCCCGTCTCGCCGTGCGCCTCGACGGACCAGGTGCCGGTGGTGGGCAGGCCGGGGCGGGCGGCGTCCTCCTGTTCGAACGCGACGGTGCGGGCGGGGGGATCCAGCACCCGGCGCAGGTGCAGGGAGCGGACCCGCTCCCCGGCCGGGTCCATCTCCCACAGCCGCAGCCGTTCGCGGACCCCGTCGAAGTCGAGGCGCTCGACGTGGACGGGCAGGGGCAGCAGGAGGGGCCAGCGCACGGCGTCGGCCAGCAGCCCGTAGACCACACCGGCCGGGGCGGCCACCCACGCCGTCTGCTCGCTCGCGTGCACGCGCTGCGACGGCATGAGTGCACCTCCCCTGATCGCCCGTGCGGGTGTGCCCAGCCTGCACCTGGCGACTTGAGCCCTCCTCAACCGCCGAGCACGGCGGCTTCCCCGCTGCGGGCCGGCGGGACGGCCGCGGCCGGCTGCCCGGCCTGGGTGAGGGCGTCGGCCAGGACCCGCCAGATCTCGGCGGCCAGGTCGATGTTCGCGTCCTGCTGTGCCTGCTGGGCCAGGGCGCGCAGGCCCTGGATGCCGGCCGGGTCGCCGCCGAGGATCAGCAGCTGGTGGCGCAGGATCTCCAGCCGGACCTGGCCGCGGTAGGTCATCCTCGACGGGTCGGCGGCCAGCGCGCCGAGCAGGTCGCGGGCATCGTCGTAACGGCCCGTGGCAAAGGCGAGGTCGGCCTTGAGGGCCGTCAGGTCTTGGCGCAGGGCCGGTGTGCCCGCGAAGGCGAGGGCGGCCTCGGCCTCGGCGGCGCGGCCCTGCGCCTGGGCCGGGTCGGCGGGCAGCTTCTGCAGGTGCAGCCGTGCGGTGGCCAGGCGCAGCCGGATCCACAGGATCAGGTCCTCCTGGCTGCTGAACCGCTCGATGGCTTCGTCCAGGCATGCCTGGGCGCCCGCGTAGTCGCCCTGGCGCATGCGGACGGCGGCAGCGGTCCACATCGACTCGGCCCACAGGGCGTCGGTGCGGCCCTCGACGAGGGCGGTCAGCTCGTCGGCGTGCGTACGGGCGTCGCCCATCCGCCCGGCCTCGGCCTGTACGGAGACCAGCGCGAGCAGGGCGGCGGCCCGGTCCTCCACGCCCAGTTGCTCGCGCAGGGCGATCCCGTGGGCTTCGACGGCCGCGTCGAGGGCCGGGGTGATCTCGCCGACGGAACGCAGGCAGCGGGCGAGCCGGGTCAGGCCGCGCACCCGCAGCTCGCTGACCCCGACCTCCTCGCCGAGCGCGACGAGTTCGGTGAGCCGGTCGCGTTCCACGGCGAGGTCGCCCTGGATCCGGGCGGCCCGGGCGAGCAGCCACAGCGCCTGCCAGCGCAGGACCGGGCTCTCGTGGCCCTCGGCGGCCAGCGCCTGGCGCAGCGACTCGATGGCGTCGGGGGCGCCGGTGGAGGCGGCCAGGGTGAGCGCGTGGGCGAGGGAGCCGGTGGCCGGCTCCTCGAAGTCGGCGGGCTGCAGGCCCAGTCGGTCGGCGAGGTAGGCCACGGCCCGCTCGGTGGGCTGGCGGGCCCCCGACTCCAGCCGGGAGAGGTAGCCGGTGGACATCCCCTCCCCCACCAGCGCCGTCTGGGACAGGCCCTGGGCCATCCGGAGCTTTCTCAGGCGCTGTCCGAACGCGGGCTGTCGCAGCATGAGCATCCCTGAGGTCGGTGGGCAAAAGAATCGGCGGGTGAGTCGGCGGAGCAAGGAATCGGGAGGCAAGGAATCGGCAGGCAAGGAATCTGTCGGGAACCGGCTTCGAGCGTAGGTGACCGGGAAACAGCCGGGCAAACCTTTGCCACGCGCACGCGCCCGCTCTCGTGCGGATGCCGTGCGTTCCTCAAGCGTTCCTCGACCGCATCCCGGCAGACTCTCCAGAGCCCGGCCGTCGACCGGCCGGTGACCTGCTCTTCTCGTATCGAGCGCCGGGGAGTCGACGATGAGGCCATCGGTGTGCGCACCCCGGGCAACCCAACCGGCGCACGCCCCCGCCGACCCACACCAGTCGGCCGAACCGGTCCAGGACGTGATGAACGAAGACGACATCGGCTGGCCCAAGTAGGCCCTCCCCCGGCCGACCAAGGCGGCCGCTCCCACCCGCGCCGGCCCGGGGCGGCCGTGCGGCAAGCCGTGCGGCGGCTGCAGGGCCGCCCCGGCTGCACGGCTGCACGGCTGCACCCCGGCTTCTGGGTGCGGGAGCCCCGCGTCCGGGGTCGGTGGCGTTCGGGGGCGTCCCGTCAGTCGACTGTCCTTCCGTGTCGGTCCGGGCCCTCAAGGGCGCTCCTTCGTCGCGTCGCTTCGCGATGGCCTTCGGCCACCCTTGACTGCCCGGCCCGCCCCGGAAAGACAACAGACTGCCGGGAAGCCCCCGAAGGGTGGCCGGGGGGGTGAGAGTCCAGGAGCGGGCCCCGTCGGTGAGGGGCGGGCCGATTCCCGCTGCCGGTTCCTCAGCCGGGGTCGATTGGCCCCTTGTTCCGAGCCCCGGCCAGGTCAAGCCGTAGATGGGGACGTTGGGATGGGCATCCAGGGCCCGGTTGCCCGCGGCCCACCGCCGGGCGAGAGGCCGGTGCTCTAGCCGGCGCGGCGCGTGGTCAGGGGGGCCAGCGAGCGCACCGGCTCGGTGTCCAGCGGGCGGAGCGCCTCGTCGAGCGCTGTTGTGGTCAGCTGCCTGCCGCCGGCGGCCACGTACCCGTCGGGGCGGATCAGCAGCCAGCTGCCCGCTGCGAGGCCGAGCCCCTCGCGCAGCCGGCCCTCCGGGTCGGCCAGCGGGGCGGGGCCGCCGCCCAGAGCGACGGTGCGCACCGAGAGCCAGTCGCGGTGCTGCTCCCGCGCGGCGAGCGCCGTGTCCACGGCCTCGCCCGTGCCCTCCGGCACGTACAGCAGCGACCACCGCGGATCCCGCAGCTCCGCCCGCAGGCCGTCCGTTCCCGGGTCGGCGGCGCCCGCCGGGGGGACCGCCGCCCGCGACCCGGCGCCCGGCAGGCCGGCGCCGTCCACCCGGGTGTTCAAGGGGCTGGTCGGGTAGCCCGGTTCGGGCCCGGACAGGGTGTCGAGCACGTTGCGCTGGATGGTGCGCCCGATGGCCCGGTGCATCAGCCCGGTGCCGCGGACCAGGTCCATCACGGCCGGCAGTACCAGCCCTGCCAGCTGCCCGAGGAGGTGGGTCGTCTGCGAGCCCAGCAGCGCCCGGCACACGGGCAGCCGCTCGGCTTCGTACGTGTCCAGCAAGGCCCGCCCGGCCGAGCCGCGTTCGACCATGGCCAGCTTCCAGGCGAGGTTGTACGCCTCCTGGATCCCGGTGTTCACGCCCTGCCCGGCCGCGGGACTGTGCACGTGGGCGGCGTCTCCGACCAGGAAGCACCGGCCGACCCGCATCCGTGTCGCCATGCGCCGGCGAAAGGCGAGGACGGAGCTCCACTCGGGCTCGCCGACCCGGACTTCGCGGCCCAGCCCGGCCGACAGCTTCTGCGAGAAGCGCTGCGCCGGCGGGCGCAGGTCCGCTGCCGCGTCGGCCGCGGCGGTGTGCAGCAGCCGCCAGTGCCCGTCCCGCGCGTAGGGCAGCATCAGCAGGGCCTGTCCGTCCGTGTGCACCCAGTGGATGGAGCCGGGGTCGAGGCCGGCCCCGGCCACCGGTGCGTCCACGATCTCCAGGGACTGCGCGCTCTGGCCCAGCAGCGGAAGGCCCAGCTGCCGGCGGACGGTGCTGTGCCGGCCGTCGCAGCCGACCAGCCAGTCGGCCTCGTACGCCTCCTCGCGCCCGTCGGCGTGCGCCAGTCGCACCCGTACGGGGGTGTCCCCGTCGGCGGACTGGGCGAATCCGAGCAGCCGCACCCCCCACTCCACGCGGACCCCGAACCGCCGGGCGGCCTTGCGCAGCAGGGCTTCGGCGCGGGGCTGCCCGATGACGAGGGTGAAGGGGAACCGGGTCGGCATGCCGCCGTGGCCGCCCGCCAGCCGGACGAGCCGCCGGCCGCCGGCGAACAGCGTGAAGGCGTCCACGTGCCGGCCCTGCGCGAGCAGCGGGCCGGCCAGGCCCATCTGGTCGAGGGTCTCCAGCGTGCGCGGGTGCAGGGCGACGGCCCCGCCGGAGTCGCCCGCGCGCCGGGGCCGGGCGGCCATGTCGACCACGCGGACGCGCAGTCCGCGCCGGGCCAGCTCGCAGGCGGCGGTGAGCCCGGCCGGCCCGGCACCGACCACGAGCACCTCGGCGCGATCGGGCCGGACGGTCACCACGATGTCTCCCAGGGCTCGCCGGCAGGGGGATTCCACGGTGCCCGGTCCCGCTCGACGGCCGCCGGAGCTTCGCTCGGGAGCGCTTCCGGTCAGGCGGCGTACAGGTCGAAGGTCGACCCCCGCTTCGGCCCCGCCGGCACGTCCAGCGCGGGATCCACGGCGAGCATGGCCTGGTGGAGCCGCTGGAGCTGCGGCGACGGCTCGACTCCCAGGTCCTCGATCAGCCGCGCCCGCAGTCTGCGGTAGCCGTCCAGGGCCGCCGCCTGGCGGCCCGAGCGGTACAGCGCCACCATCGCCTGGGAGTGCAGCCCCTCGTGCTCGGGGTGGCGGGCGGTCAGCTCCGCGAGCTCCGCCAGCAGTTCGCCGTGCCGGCCGAGCCGCAGGTCCGCGTCGATCCGCCGCTCGACGGTGACCAGCCGGCTCTCCTCAAGCCTCGTCACCTCGATCTCCAGGACGCGTCCCGCGTGTACGTCGACCAGCGCGGGCCCCTGCCACAGTGCGAGCGCCTCGCGCAGCCGGGCGGCGGCCGCCTCGTCGTCCCCGCGTTCGAAGGCGTCCTGCCCGCGGGCGACGAGGCCCTCGTACAGGTGCACGTCGACCGACTCCGGCGGTATGTGCAGCACGTACCCGCCGTGCCGCGTGGCCAGCACGTCCTTCGCCGCGCCCGCGCCGCCGGAGCCGCCCGGCCCCATGGCGATGCCGAGCTTGCGGCGCAGCTGCAGGATGTACGTCTGCAAGGTCGTGAGCGCGCTCTGGGGCGGTTCGGCGCCCCATATCTCCTCCATGAGCGTGGGCACCGGCATCACCCGCCCCGGGTAGAGCGCGAGGAGCGTCAGGATCTGCCGCGGCTTGCGGGCGGTCGGGAGGATCGAACCACCGTCGACCTCGGCGCTCAGCGGGCCCAGCACCTGGATCCTCACGGGCACGGGCATGGTCACACCGCCCTTTCCAGGAACGCGCCGGCGTCGGCGGGCGCCGTGTCCGTCCGGTACGCCTCCGCCCCCGCGCCGGCCACGAGGCCCGGCAGCAGCAGGTGCCACAGCGCCGAGACGTTGCGCTGCAACTCCCCGTAGGGCATCCCGGTTCCCGCCATGACCTCGATCCCGCAGGCCGCGGCCGCGACCAGGGCCTGGGCGCTCTCCCAGTCCCGGCCCGCCACGGGCAGTTCGCCGGTGTCGCGGGCCAGACGGAGCAGGGCGCGCACCACCGACATCCACGTCGCCTGGAAGTCCACCGGCGCGGGCCTGGTCTCCGCGGCCGGCCGCACGCCGGTCGCGGTGCACTCCTTGGTGATGCGGAAACTCGCGGCGACCGCCGGGTCCTCGTACAGCGTGCGCGCCAGCCAGTGCGTCATGTCGATCAAGGTCTGCAGGGGCGAGGCGCCGTCCTCGCGCAGCTGCCGTACCGCTCCGTGCAGCAGCGCGCAGCCGCGCTGCTGCACGGCCTGCGCGAGCTCGTCCTTGGAGGCGAAGTGGAAGTACAGCGCCCCCTTCGTCACTCCGGCCGCGCTCGCGATGTCGCCGAGCGTCGCGTTCGCGTACCCGTGGAGCTGGAACATCCCGGCGCCCGCGCAGACCAGCCGCCTGCGGGTCCGCTCCGACCTCTCCTGCACCGAGCCGCCTCCTCTCGCCCGCCGCCGCCCCCGGTCCTGGGCCGGCCCGACGCCGTGGCGGCCGCCTCCGGGCCCGGCTCCCCGACCCGACACCCGGGCCTCAGACCCGTACGAGCGGGGCGGGCCGGCCGCCTGCCTCCGCGCCCACCTCGGCCAGGTTCTCGGGGCCGGCCATCAGGATCGACCGCTGCAACCGGCGCAGCCCGGAGGACGGTTCGAGCCCGAGCTCGCGCACGAGGGTGGCGCGCAGCCGCTGGTACACGTCCAGGGCCTCGCCGCGCCGGCCGGAGCGGTGCAGGGCGAGCATGAACTGCCCGTGCAGGTTCTCGTGGGTGCGGTAGCGGCTCACCAGCACCGTCAGCTCGGCGAGCAGTTCCCGGTGCCGCCCCAGCCGCAGGTCGGCCTCGATCCGCTGGTCGAGGGCGCACAGCCGGGTCTCCTCCAGCCGCCGGGTCTCCATGTCCAGCTGGACCCCGCCCTGTACGTCGGCGAAGGCGGCCCCGGACCACAGGGCGAGCGCCTCGCGCAGCAGTCGCGCCGCCGAGGGGAAGTCCCCCGCGTCCATGGCGCGGTAGCCCATGCCGGCGAGCCGGTCGAACTCCCGGACGTCGAGGGTGCCGCCGCCACTGTTGAGCAGGTAGCCGCCGGGCAGGGTGACCAGGACGTCCTTGGCGGTCCGCGAGGCGTCCTCCCGGGCCGATTCGGCGTCCTGCGGGCTCTCGGCGCCTGCTCCCGCGCCCTTTTCCAGGGCGGTGGCGATGAGTGCGCGCAACTGCAGGACGTAGGTCTGGAGCGTCGTCCGCGCACTGCGCGGCGGTTCTCCGCCCCACAGTTCCTCTATGAGTGCCGCCACGGGCACCACTTGGTCGGCATGGAGGGCCAAGAGGGCCAGGACC
This sequence comes from Streptomyces sp. NPDC044571, assembly GCF_040647115.1. Lineage (NCBI taxonomy): Bacteria > Bacillati > Actinomycetota > Actinomycetes > Kitasatosporales > Streptomycetaceae > Streptomyces > Streptomyces sp. NPDC044571. The sequence continues at coordinate 18,019 of NZ_JBEZBN010000059.1, read as the reverse complement.
TGCCGGGGCTTGGGGGCGGTCGGCGTGATGGAGACTCCGTTCTCCCGCACTGCCAGTGCGCCCAGTACATCGATGTCCACGCCGTACTCCCCTGTCCGTGGATGAGCCGTCCGCCGTGATCTCAGTAAAAAACAGGACCCGCGGTTTGTCAATACAAAACCGACCGTGCTGTTTTTGTTTCCCTGACTGACGTCATGGTTGCCGATCACGGCTTTGACCTGCTGTTTTATCGACCGAACGGGTTCTTGGCGGGAGCAGGACCCCTCTCCGTTCGCTCCAGGTTCCCTCCAGACGGAGACGATCCCCGCCTAAAACAGACCGTGTGGACGTCTACGGGCCCGCGATCCCTTCGGCCCGGAGGTCGCCCAGCAGTCCGGGCCGCACGAGCGTCGGCAGCAGCAGCCGCCAGAACCGGGTGACCGTGGCCGCCGCGAGCCACACCGCGTCCCGCGCCCCGAGCACCTCGAAGCCGACCGTCGCCGCCACCACGGCGGCCACCCCGTCCTGGGCGTCCACCGCGGGATGCAGTTCGCCCTCCGCGGCGGCCCGGGCCAGCAGGTCCTCGACCCACCGCTGCCAACAGCGGCTCAGATCGGTCTGCGCCGGCCGCGCCGCCTCGACGCTCAGCTCGAAGCCCGCCCGCAGCACCACGTCGCCGCGCAGGGCGCGGGCCAGCCCGTGCGTGACGTCGACCAGGAGCTGTACGCGGCTCGTCCCGGGCGGGAGGGCGGCGTCGGTGACGGCGAACAGCCTGGCCAGGGCGGCCCCTTCGACGGCGTCGGCCAGCGCCGCCTTGCTGGCGAAGTGGAAGTGCAGCGCCCCGTTGCTCACGCCCGCCAGGGTGCTGATCGCGGCGAGTGAGGCCACCGCGAAGCCCTCCCGGTCGATGATCTCGGCGGCGGACCTGATCAGGGTCTCGCGCGTACGCGCAGCGCGTTCCTGCTTGACCATCGACTGCTCCGTCACTGCGGGAGATGGCCGGGTGACGCCCCGGGTCAGGACATCCTAACAAACCGTCTGTGCGGTTTTCCGAGACGAGATCCGGCCGACCCTCTCCCGCCGGTCCCCGAGGTCTCCCACACCTTCCCCGCGTCCGCTCGACGGCCGATCCAGACGCGCTCGACCCCCGGCGTGGCCGAAAACCGGGTAACGATCCCGCAGATGATCACCGAAGAGGGGTTTCACCAGCGGAAACGTGAGAATCGGAATAAATCCCTCCCCGGTTTGCCCGGAGCGGAGGCTCGGATACCCCTAGAAATTAAACCGGTTGGTATGTATCTTCCCCGGCCAGAGGCAATCTGCGCCTCTCTCGCCAGCGCACCCAGGGGGAGCAATGTCTGCGAGCACGTTCCACGTCGAACGCACCACGACCGAACAGGACCGGACCGGGTCGGCCCCGGCCTTGGCCGTCATCCCGAACAGCTTCCGCTACCCGTCGCTGACCGTCACCGTCCCGAAGGAATTAGTGCACCGGGCCGCGGTCTCCGAGGTCATGCTCACCGACTGGCAGCGCCTGGACGAGACCCACTTCGTCATGACCGCCCAGTGGCCCCGCGGACACAGCTTCTTCACCCCGGTGGCCGACGGCTACCACGACCCGCTCATCGGCTGCGAGACGCTGCGCCAGATCGGCATCCTCCTGGGCCACGCCGAGTTCGGCGTCCCCCTCGGCCACCAGTTCATCGTCTGGGACATCGACATCGCCGTCCGGCCCGAGCACCTGCGGGTGGGCTACGCCCCGGCCGCGCTCGACATCGACGTCACCTGCACGGAGATCAAGCGGCGCGGCAGACGCCTGTCCGGGCTGCGCTTCGAGGCGGTGTTCCGCCGCGAGGGCCACGTCGTCGCGACGGGGGGCGGCTCCTTCTCCTGCATGACCCCGGAGGTCTATCGCCGCCTGCGCGGCGACCACGCCCGCGACGGCGACTGGTACCAGCTCCCGCTCATCAGCCCGGCGGCGCCGCAGAGCGTCGGACGCATGTCCCCCATGGACGTCGTCCTCTCGCCCACCGCCGACCCCGCCCGCTGGCAGCTGCGGGCCGACACCCGCCACCCGGTCCTCTTCGAGCACGCCGTCGACCATGTACCGGGGATGGTGCTGCTCGAAGCGGCCCGGCAGGCCACCGCCGCCGTACTGGGCCGCTCCTCCTACCTTCCGCTCGGCATCACCAGCGCGTTCACCCGGTACGCCGAACTGGACGCGCCCTGCATGATCGAGGCGCGCCGCCTGCCCGGGGCGCTGCCCGGCGGCGAGCAGGCCGTGCGGGTGACCGCCCACCAGGGCGGCCACCCCGTCTTCAGCTCCACCGTGACCGCCGGCTCGCACGGCTGCTGACCTGGCCGGACACGGGGGCCGCGGCCGTCAGGCCGCCGCGAACGCGCCCAGGTGCGCGCCCGCCCAGGCACGGAAGGAGCCCGCGGGCCTGCCGAGCAGGTCCGCGACCGTACGCTCCACCTTTGCCTTCGCGCCCTCGCGCTGGCGCTCCGCGCTGCTCAGCAGCGCTTCGACCACCGCCTCGGGATGGCGCCCGCGCAGCGCCACCCGCGCCTGCCCGGGGGTCAGTTCCTCCAGCCGCAGCGGACGGCCCAGCAGCTCGGACAGCTGGGCCGTCTGCTGTGCGGCCGTGATCGCCTCCGGCCCGGTCAGCGTGTGCACCCGGCCCGCGTGGCCCTGCTCGGTCAGGGCCCGTACCGCCACCTCCGCGATGTCCCGGGGATCCACACAGGCGTTGGCGGACTGCCCGTACAGCACCCGGACCACCGACTGCGCCCGCACCGAGGCCGCCCAGGACAGCGCATTGGACATGAAGGAGCGCGGGCGCAGCAGCGTCCACTCCAGTCCGGAGGCGAGCAGCAGTTCCTCGTTGTCCCGCTGCCAGCGGGTGATCAGGTCGTCGGCCGCCGGGTCCTCGACGGCCGCGGCGGACAGCTTCACGACATGGCGGACGCCAACCGACCGCGCGGTCTCGATGAGGCGCCGGTCGTCGTCCTGCCCGACGCGGTTTGTCACCAGCAGCACGGAGCGCACACCCCTCATGGCGCACTCCAGTGACCGCGGATCGTCGTAGTCCCCCTGCACGATCTCAGCCGTTCCGGACACGCCGGTGACGCGTGCCGGGTCCCGGGCCAACACCCGAACTGCCGGGTCAGCAGGGAGATTTCGGAGTACTTCGCGCCCGATCGTACCGGTGGATCCGGTCACAAGGATCATGGTCTGGCCTCCGTCACGTGAATATTCCGCCCCCGGTACTCGGGATGGCGCGCAACTCGCTGTAATATACAAACTGGACGGTTTTTTCTGACCTTTATTTGTGAGCACCCTGAGGAGGGAGGAGGCAGCGTGGCCGAGCAAGTACGAGCCATCCGCACACGCCGTACGATCCTGTCGGCGGCCGCCAAGGTCTTCGAGGAGAACGGCTACCAGGCGGCCACCATCTCCGAGATCCTCGGCGCGGCGGGGGTGACCAAGGGAGCCCTGTACTTCCACTTCCGCTCGAAGGAGGACCTGGCCCAGGGCGTCCTCGCCGAACAGGACCAGCAGATCTTCGTTCCGCACCGCGCCTGCAAGGTGCAGGAGGTCGTCGACGTGGTGATGCTGCACGCACACCGCCTCCAGACCGATCCCATGGTGCGCGCCGGCGTACGGCTGACGATGGACCAGCAGGCCGAAGGCCTCGACCGCAGCGGCCCGTTCCTGCGCTGGTCCGAGGTCGGCCTCGAACTCCTCGAAAAGGCGCAGGCCCAGGGCGAGCTGCTGCCTCATGTCGACCCGCGGGAAACGGCCGACGTCATCGTCGGCTCGTTCGCCGGCATCCAGTCCATGTCCCAGGCCGTCTGCGACTACGCCGACCTGGTGGTCAGGGTCTCGGCGCTGATGCGCCACGTGCTGCCCAGCGTCGCGCTACCCTCCGTCCTCGCCTCGCTGGACCTCTCCGAGGCCAGGGGAGCCACCGTGTACGCCGAGGCGCTGGAGGCGGCTCAGCAGGCCGCGGAAGGCGCGGCGGCCTCCGCCTGAGCCGGTGCCGCGGGGCCCGGCGCCGGCCGTGCCCCGCGGGCGAAGTACACCGAGAGGGCCGCGGCCAGGTCCTCGCCGCCCGGCGTCCAGGCGACGTACCCGTCGGGCCGCACCAGCAGCGCGTCGTACGGCACGCCGGCGGCGTGCCGTACGCGCTCCACGCGCAGGACTCCCGCCCAGTCCTGCGCCCCGGCCGCGTAGCGGCTGCCCCGCTCCCCGAAGAGCAGCAGCAGCGGCCGGCCGTCCTGCAGCAACCTGATCACATCGCTCTCGCCGGTGTCCGTCGTCAGCGCCACGTTGTGCAGGAACGTTCCGGCGCCGGAGGAGGGCCGCCCTGCTCCCTCCGGCAGCACGGTGTCCTGGGCGCTGATCATGCCGCTGATCCGCCCCTGGGCCCGGTCCTCCGCCAGCAGTCCCGCGAACACCTCGCGCAGGGCGTCGAGTTCGCTGCCGGGCCGCATCAGGGCGAGCTGGGCGCGCGTGGTGTCGATGACCCGCCGGGCCACCGGCCGCCGCTCCGGATCGTAGGTGGCGAGCAGGTCCGGGCCGGCCGCTCCACGCACGGCGAGCGCCAGCTTCCAGCCCAGGTTGAGGGCGTCCAGCACCCCGGTGCTCAGACCCTGGCCGCCGATCGGGAAGTGCACGTGCGCCGCGTCCCCGGCCAGGAAGACGCGTCCCGCGCGGAAGGTGCGCGCCAGCCGGGCGAAGTCGCTGAACCGGCTGAGCCAGCGCGGCCCTTCCATCGCGACGTCGTGTCCGACGATCCACGCCACCTCCCGGCGCAGTTCGTCCAGCGTGGGCTCCGACCGCCGGTCGCGGTGGACGCGCGCACAGTTGAGCGTCCGCAGGTGCGTCAGGCCCTCCGCGTCCCGCTTGACCGCGATCCAGCCGCGGGGGGTGCGGTGCCAGCCGTCGGCCAGCGCGTCCGGGTCGGGCAGGGTGACGGCGCCCATCAGCGCGGAGACCGTGGCGGGGTGGGTGTCGGAGGCGATGCCGGCCTCCTCGCGGACGGTGCTGCGCGCGCCGTCCGCCCCGACCAGGTACCGCGCGGTGCAGGCGGTGCGCCCTCCCGGCCCCTCGGCGGTGATCCGGACGCCGCCCGGCTCCTGGACCACCGCGGTCACCCGCTGCCCGCGCAGGATCCGCGCCCCCGCCGCCCGCGCCCGCGCCTCGAAGAGCCGTTCCAGCTCCGCCTGGGGGCATTTGAGGATCGGCTCCGGTTCGCTCTCGGGGGCCGTGATCACCAGCCCGGGCAGGCCCGCGAAGTGGAAGGGGCTGCCGGGCCCGGCCGAGGCAGAGGGAGCGTACGAGGCATACGAGGCGGACGAGGCAGGAGCAGCGGACGCCCCGGCCGCGGGCGGCAGATGACCGCGCCGGGCCAGGGACTGCACCGCCCGGGCGTGCAGGGTGGTCGCCTTGGGCCGCTCGGACACCCGGGTCCGCGATTCGAGGACCACCGTGTCGACCCCGTAGGCGGCGAGCTCCGCCGCGACGAGCATGCCGACCGGCCCTCCGCCGGCCACCACCACCTGCGCCTGCAACCGACGTGCCTGCAACCGACGTACCCCGTGCACAGCGGTACCTCCCCCTTGGCCCGTGTAGCCCCGGCCCAGAAATATACCGGCTGGACTGTTTCTTTTCCACGGCCGTGAAGGGGAAAGCCGGGCCCTTGCTCAGGGCCCGGCCGGTTCCCGGAGGGTTCAGGGCAGCAGGCCCCGCATCGCCGAGGACATGGGGCCGCCCTCGGACCGCTCGGTCTTGTGCCCCTTGCTGCGGGGGGCCAGCGTCCGCGCGTCCACGGCCTCCGCGGGCGCTCCCGTCGCGTAGAGCCCGTCCGGGTCGCTGTCGCGGTCGTGCGGCAGGAGCCAGAACACCCGGCGCCGGAACGTGCCCGAGGAGCGGGACGGCTTGGCCTTCGGCCCCAGCAGCGCGTACCCGACCATCCGGCCGTCGCGGTGGTAGGCGGGCCGTCCGCGCCTGGTCGGCAGCCGGTCCAGGCTCTGGCGGACGTAGTCCAGGCGGCTGATGTCCTCTAGCCAGACAAGGTCCACTTCGTGGACGATCTCGTCCTCTGCGATGAGGGCGCTCATGCTGTCTCCTCGTCCGCGAGCAGGCCGATGCCCGGGTAGTACTTGCGCTGGTTGGACAGGATCATGTCCTTCGGCGACGCCAGTCCGACCACCTCGCGGACGCGTGCCGCGAAGGCCCGGGACGACAGCGCCGGGGCCCCCTCATTCTGGCACCAGCTCCTGTAGGCCGCGTAGAGCTGGGCTTGTTCGGCCCGCAGATCGGTTTCGAGCCGGCAGGTCTCGCCGATGAAGCGCCCGGTGTGGTCCTCGGTCTCGGCGTAGGCCGTCGTGGCGATGCGGACCCGCTCGGGGCCCGTGAGGTCCTTGTCGCCGCCGAGGTAGCGGCGGGCCCCCTCGATGAGCCAGTTGAGGATGCCCGGCCCTTCCTGCGTGACGAGGATGTCCGCCAGGTTGTCGATCTTGCGGTCGTCGGAGACGACCCGCTCGAACGGGATCAGCCGCATGCGCCGCCAGAACGCGAAGCCGCCGGTCCCCACCTCCGGCCGGTGGTTGCCCAGCAGCCACAGCTTGTGCGTCGGTTCGAAACTGAAGAAGTCCTGCCGCATCCGGCGGGCCTTGATGCGGTCGCCTCCGGTGAGGAGCTTGACTCGGGCCTCGTCGAAGCGGTCGCCCGGCTTGACCTCGCTGCACACGATCACGCGCCGGCCGTGCAGTTCGGCGAGGTCGGTGGGGTGCCCCTCGTACGGCCGTGACATCAGGAAGCCGGGGGGCGCCGCGTCCGCGTAGTCCCCGAGCAGCTTCATCAGGACGTCCAGCAGCACGGACTTGCCGTTCTTTCCGGAGCCGAACAGGAACGGCATGACCTGGGCTCCGACATCGCCGGTGACGGAGTAGCCGAGGAGCAGCTGCAGGAAGTCGATCATCTGCGAGCCCTCCGCTCCCTCACCGAAGGTGTCGGTCAGGAAGCGGTTCCAGCGCGGGGTGGGCATCGGCAGGGGTGCGGCCGAGGTCGAGCGGGAGTGGAAGTCCTTCGTGGGCTCGGCGGTGCGGATCCGGCCCGTGCGCAGGTCGACGACGCCCGCGGGCGTGCACAGCGCGTACGGGTCGGCGTCCAGCAGCGCCGCGTTGAGCACCATCCCCGGGGCGGATCTGGCCTGCGTGAGCATCGCGTTCATACCGCTGGTGCTGAGGGTGCGGCGGCGGTGTTGCTGGAGCGCCGCCGCGGGGTGGACCCCGCGGGGGTCGGTGGTGGCGATGGACTCCGCGAGGTCGCCTGCGGACCACAGCACGGTGTCGTCCTCGTCGATCTGCCAGCGGGTCCCGTCCCACCGGAACCAGCCGATCCCCGGGACGTGCCGGTAGTCCTGGCGGTAGAGCTTGACGAACAGTTTGGCGTTGCCGCGGTCGGTGAGGGTGTCGGGCAGCAGTCCCTGCGCCGTCGCCTCGCCGTCCCCGCCCGTCACGGCGGAGGCGGCGGCAGCGACCGTGTCGACGGCGGGAGGACCCGCCTGCACGGCAGGACTCCCGACGGCTGCGCCGGAGCCGGGGCCCGCCCGGGGCGCCGGGACGGGCTGCGCGAGGATCTGCGCGGCGACGGCCTGGACGTCGAAGGCGGACAGCGCACTCTCGTTGTCCACGCTCACGCGCGGCCCCCGAGCGACAGCGGACGCGCCCGGCCGGCGCCCAACCCGCCCCGGATGATGGCCCGGCAGCGGCGCTCCTGCCCGGGGCGTGCCTGCGCGGCGGCCTCCTGCAGGGCCCGTGCGGCCTCCTCCTCGGTGAGGTGTCCCGCGGCGACCAGTCCGCCGAGGGTGTACGCGGCGCGGTTCAACTTCTCCGAGAAGGCGGCCCCTTCGGGTACGGAGGCACAGGCGGTGACCTCCGCGAGGGCACCCGCCAGGATCCGGCCCGGGGCGCCCCCTCCCCCGCCCGCGGCGATGACGGCCTGCCGGGCGCGCGGCGGTACGGGCCGGGGCCCGCCCGCGGGCTCACAGGCCAGGTGCCCGGTGCGTTCCAGTTCCCGGGCGAGCCAGCCTGGCAGCGGGGCGGGCATCCGCGCCTCCCCCACGGGCCGGTAGACGCCCGCGGGGGTCACCGTGCCGGGCGCCACGATGTACCCCCCGTGGGCCCGTACGTCGACCTGCCAGGCGAGGGCGCGGCCCGCGCCCGATCCGGCGGAGCACTGCCACCGGTGGGCCCCGTCGCCCCGGTACCAGACGTGCAGGCCCCCCGAGGGCGTGCACACGCGCAGGGTGGACTCGTCGTCGGCGGGGCTCTGTGCGCCGCGCAGGGCGGCCAGGACGCCCAGGGTGTGGAAGCCGTTCGCCAGCCCCGTCAGATCGACTGCGGCGGAGATCCCCACCCCGGGCAGTAACCGGTCCCGGCCGGGCAACTCCTGCGCGTGCGCGTCGATGTCGATGACGACCAGGCCCGCGGGCCCGGAGGCCACGCCGACTCCGAGGTCGGGGTGCTGCCCCCACCACCGCTCGATCCGCGGGAGGTCCAGCGTGGCGGCGTGGAAGCCGTGGCACCAGCGGCCCGCCCGGAGGCAGTCGCAGGCTCCCCGGTCGTGTCCGGGTGCCCGGCAGGCGGCGCAGTTGCCCACGGGCGTCTTGCGGCCCGGGGCCAGGGGGTGAACCGGCCATCCCTGGCGCGCACACCACCGGGCCGTCGTCAGGGAGAGCGGGGCGACCGGCGCGGCTCTTCCGAGGTGCCCTGGGTCGCTGCGCGAAACCCGCAGCTCAGCTGCCATTCACTTCCCCCATCAGCGACTGAAGCGACTCAACGCCCGACAACAGATTAGCGAAACCCCTGGGAGACGAGAGGCATTTGAGCCAGAACACATGTACGGCCCCCCGGCCGTCCGGAGCGACCCAGCGACTGAAGGGGCAGCGACTCAAGCTCCTTCAGTCGCTGCCCGAACCGCTCACAGAACACCAGGTCACAGCCCTGCACAAGAGGAAACAGCGACTGAAGCGACTCAAGGTCCCTATATATGACGTACACGCGCACACGCGCACGCGCACGTGCGAATGTCTCCATATACCCGGACCTTGAGTCGCTTCAGTCGCTGTTCGGTCCAACCATGGCCTCTGACCTGCGCGTTCGGCTCTGCCCTCGCAGCGACTGAAAGAGCCTTCAGTCGCTTTTCTTCAGTCGCTGCGCCCCGAAACCCCGCTCTGCGGGCCCTCCACCCCGCCTGGACCGCGCCTTGAGACGGAAGCGAGCAGCTACCGAACCCGTCCGCCTGCGGGCTCCTCCCGCCGCCCCCCGCGGGACACGGCGACCCCGGCCAGGCAGACCGCCCCGCCCAGCAGGCTCAGCGCCGCGGGGACCTCGTCGAGGGCGATCCCGGCGATCAGCACCACCGTGGCCGGCACCGCGTAGGTGGTCGCGCCCATCTTCCCGGCGGTGGTCCGCGCCAGTGCGTATGCCCAGGTGCTGAAGGCGAGAGCGGTCGGGAAGAGGCCCAGACAGACCATGTTGAGGGTGGCGGGGAGCGGGGCCCCGGCCAGCTGGTGCAGGAGCTGCCCCGCGAACGGAAGGGTGACCGCCGTGCCGACGAAGCAGCCGTACGTGGTCACCTGGAGCGGGTACGCGTAGGCCGGCGCCGGTTTCTGCGCGACCGCCCCCCGCCCCGTAGGCGAGCGCGGCGGCTAGGCAGAGCAGGACCCCGCCGAGCGAGGCGGAGCCGCCCGTGGAGGTGGACAGGCCGACCACCACGGCGCCCGCGAAGGAGACGGCCATGCCCGCCAGCAGCCTCGGCGGGAACCCCTCCTTCCGCAGCAGACCCCCGAGCAGGGCGATGACGATCGGGCCGATGTTCACCACCGCCCACCCGGCCCGCCCCTCAGGCGATCCCCTCCCGCCCGGCCGGCCGTTCGGGCTCCCCCGCCAGCAGCAGCTTCTTCTGCGGCTTGCCCATGGCGTTGCGCGGTACCGCCGCCACGAACCGCACCTCGCGCGGCCGTTTGTGCACGGACAGGTGCGCGGCCACGAACTCGGTGAGCTCGGCGCCTGTGACGCCCTCCGCGACGACGAAGGCGACGATCCGCTGCCCGAGGTCCGCGTCCGGGACCCCGACCACGGCCGCCTCGCTCACCTTGGGGTGGTCCAGCAGCGCGTTCTCGATCTCGCCCGCGCCGATCCGGTAGCCGCCCGACTTGATCATGTCGATGGAGGCCCGGCCCACGATCCGGTGGACCCCGTCCGCCTCGTCCACGGCCGCGATGTCGCCCGTACGGAACCATCCGTCCTCGGTGTACGCCGCCGCCGTGGCCTCGGGGCGGCCCAGGTACCCGGCGAACAGGGTCGGCCCGGTCAGCTGGAGTTCCCCGATCTCGGCGCCCGGCTCGGCGGCGATCCGCGTCCGGATGCCCGGCAGCGGGGTGCCGACCGTACCGGGGCGGACCTCGCCCCCGGCGCGCCCGCTGACGGTGATCAGCGTCTCCGTCATCCCGTAGCGCTCCACGGGCCGCAGCCCGGTCAGCCGCTCCAGCTCCCGGAAGACGGGTGCGGGCAGCGCGGCGCTGCCGGAGACCAGCAGGCGGGCCCCGGACAGCGCGGCGGCCTCCTGCGGCGCACCGGCGATCCGGGACCACACGGTGGGCACCCCGAAGTACAGGCTGCCGCCGGCACCGGCGTAGGCCTGCGGCGTCGGCCGCCCGGTGTGCACGAGCCGGCTGCCGGTCCGCAGCGCCCCGAGCACGCCGAGCACCAGCCCGTGCACGTGGAACAGCGGCAGCCCGTGCACGAGGGTGTCCTCGGCGCTCCACTGCCAGGCCCCGGCGAGGGCGTCCAGGTCGGCGGCGATCGCCGCGGCCGTCAGCACCACGCCCTTGGGGGCGCCCGTCGTCCCGGAGGTGTACAGCACCAGCGCCGGATCCCCGGGCGCGGCGGCGGGCCCCTTCCAGTCGGAGCGCCGGGCGAAGTCCACGCCGACGGGCACGGCCCCGGAGTCCCGCAGGATGTGCTCGCGTTCGGCGGCCCCCGCGTCCGGCGGCAGCGGCACGAAGGGCACCCCGGCCAGCAACCCGCCGACCACGGCGGCGACGGTCTCCAGCGAAGCCGTCGCCGTCACCGCGAAGGCCGGCGCCCCGGCCACGTCCGCGGCCACCGCCCGGGCCGCACCGAGCAGTTCCTCGTACGAGGCGGTGCGCCCCGCCACGGCGACCGCGTCCCGCCGGTCCCCGTACATCCCGTCCAGAGCGGTCAGCACGCGAAGCCTCCTGTGTCCCGTCCCCGGCGCCGCCACCGGCGTCTCGGAAGCCCAGGCTACGGCTCCCCCGGATCCGGCGGCGGCCCGGGCCCGCGGCCTGGTCAGGTCGGACACGGCACCTGACCAGGCCGGATGCCGCTCGGGTCAGATGACGCCCTGCGCCAGCATCGCGTCGGCGACCCGCTCGAAGCCGGCGATGTTCGCCCCGGTGACGTAGTCGCCCGGGGCCCCGTACCGCTCGGCGGTCTCGTGGGCGACGGCGTGGATCGACTGCATGATGCCGGCCAGTTCGGCCTCGACCCGCTCCGCACTCCACGCCACCCGGCCGGCGTTCTGGCTCATCTCCAGGGCGCTGACCGCGACACCGCCCGCGTTGGCGGCCTTGCCGGGTCCGAACGCCACCCCGGCCTCCTGCAGGATCCGTACCGCCTCGGGGGTGGTGGGCATGTTGGCGCCCTCGGAGACCGCCTTGACGCCGTTCCCGACGAGCGTACGGGCGTCCTGCGCGTCCAGTTCGTTCTGCGTGGCGGAGGGGAAGGCGACGTCGGCGGGGACCTCCCAGACCCGCCCGCCGGGCACGTAGCGCGCCGACGACCCGCGCCGCTCCGCGTACTCGCTGACCCGGCCCCGCTCGACCTCCTTGATCTGCCGCAGCAGCGCCAGGTCGATCCCCTTGTCGTCGACGACGTAGCCCTGCGAGTCGGAACACGTCAGCGGGTTCGCGCCGAGCTGCTGGAGCTTCTCGATGGTGTACAGCGCCACGTTGCCCGAACCGGAGACCACCGCGCTCAGGCCGTCCAGGGAGGCGCCCTTGACCTTCAGCATCTCGGCGGCGAACAGCACGCTGCCGTAGCCGGTGGCCTGCGGACGGATCGCGGAGCCGCCCCATCCCTGGCCCTTGCCGGTCAGCACGCCCGCCTCCCAGCGGTTGGTGATGCGCCGGTACTGGCCGAAGAGGTAGCCGATCTCGCGGCCGCCGACGCCGATGTCGCCGGCCGGGACGTCGGTGTGCTCGCCGATGTGGCGGTGCAGTTCGGTCATGAAGGACTGGCAGAAGCGCATGACCTCGGCGTCGGACCTGCCGTGCGGGTCGAAGTCGCTGCCGCCCTTGCCGCCGCCGATACCGAGACCGGTGAGGGCGTTCTTGAAGATCTGCTCGAACCCGAGGAACTTCACCACGCCGATGTCCACCGACGGGTGGAAGCGCAGACCGCCCTTGTACGGGCCGAGCGCGCTGTTGAACTCGACGCGGTAGCCGCGGTTGACGTGGACCCGGCCGCGGTCGTCCTGCCAGGGGACGCGGAAGAGGATCTGCCGCTCGGGCTCGGTCAGCCGCTCCACGAGGGCCACGGCCGGATCGGCGTACTCGGGCCGGGCGGCGAAGACGGGGGCCAGGGTTTCGAGCACCTCCCGGACCGCCTGGTGGAACTCGGGCTGCGCGGGATTGCGGCGCTCGATGTCGGCCTGCAGTGCTTCCAGCGTGTCCTTCGGGTCCTTCACGTGTGTTCCTCCAGGGGAGTGCGGTGCACGGACGACGGCAGGTGCATGCTTACCGCGGGTCAGCGAGTTCCGGTCGCTTCCGGACGGAGTACGTCAGGACGAACGGCTTCGAAAAAGTTTTTCCGGATGGCGAGTCCGTGCGGGAGGCTATCGTGCGCGATGCCCCGCGGGCAGGCTCCGGAGGGCAACTCGGCGCAGACGGGAGACGGATGTGGACATCGCCGTGCTTGGGTCACTCATCGCCGCGACGCTCGCAACAGGGCTGATGGCGGGTCTGTTCTTCGCCTTCGACGTCGCGGTGATGCCGGCGCTGGAGCGCTCACCGGACCCGACGTTCATCGCGGTCATGCAGCGCATCAACGTGGTCATCGTGAACGGCTGGTTCCTGCTGGGCTTCCTCGGCGCGCCGGTGTGCACGGGCCTCGCACTGGCCCTCCACCTCGCCTCCGGCGGGGGCGCCGCGACGGCTCCCCTGACCGGCGCGCTCGCCGCCCACCTCCTCGCCCTCGGCGTCACCGGCGGGGTCAACATCCCCCTGAACAACGCCCTGGACCGGGCCGGACCGGTCGAGCAGATCGCCGATCCGACCGCCGTCCGCCACGGCTTCGAGCCCCGGTGGGTGCCTGCGAACCGCCTCCGGACCCTGCTGTGCACGCTCGCCCTCGGCTGCCTGGCCTGGGCCCTCGTCCAGCACTAGGACCGCTCGTCCGGACCGCGACGGGGGGCGGGGCCGCGCGGGGCCAGGCGGGCCGGAGGCGGGCGGGGCCGCTCGGTAGGGTGCGGCCATGAGCACCTCCGCCCTTCGCCTGGAACCGGTCACCAAGGCCAACGTGGACGCCGTGTGCGCCGTACGAGTCCGCCCGGACCAGGAGCACCTCGTCTCGCCGGTCGTCAAGTCCCTCGCCGAGGCCTACGTCCACGGCCCCACCACCTGGCCGCGCGCCATCGTCGACGGCGACGAGGTCGTCGGCTTCGTCATGGCCTTCCTCGACATCGCCTGGGCCCCGGAGCAGGACCCGACCGACATCCGGTCCGGCATCTGGCGCCTGAACATCTCCGCCGCCCACCAGGCCAAGGGCTACGGCCGTTTCGCGGTCCAGGCCGTCACCGCCGAGCTGCGCCGCCGCGGCGCGGACCGCGCGTACGTCACCTGGGAGCCCGGCCCCGGCACCCCCGAGCCGTTCTACCTCGGCCTGGGCTTCCGCCTCACCGGCGAGTTCAGCGGCGGCCAGCGGGTCGGCGTACGGGACCTGCTGCCCGCCGGGTGACCGCCGGCCGCTCCCGGGCAGGAGGCGCGGGGCGGGACGGCGTCCGGGGCTCAGGGGCTCCCAAGCCCCGGGGCATTAACGGCGTTAACGCCCCGACCGTTGACGCCCTGACCGTTGACGGTGAGGGCGTCAACACCGTCACCGCTCCGGGCGGTGGTGGACGCGGCGACCCTCAACGCCGTTAACGGCGTTAACGGCGTTAACGCCGGCGGCACCCCGCCCACGACGCCGCGCCCGGCGGGCTGTTCCCCTGGGCGTGTTCCTCAGGGCGGCCGCCCCTCCGCGCCGGCCGGAACGGCTCTTACTCGCCCCGCCGCACCTCGGTGTTCTGGCAGGCCGTCAACAGCCACCGGCCCCCGGGACCGCCGTCGCCGTCACCGTTCCGCGTCATCACGTACAGCGGAGCCCCCTCCCCCTCGACCGTTCCGGCCGCGCCCCGGTACACCTGCCGGACCTTCACCGCGGCCACGTCCGGGCGCAGGAACTGCGTGTGCACCACCTCGTACGCCACCTCGCCGTCCCAGTTCGCCGCGGGCAGCACCGCCCGCGTGAACTCGGCGATCGCATCGAAGCCGATGAGCACCTTCCCGTGCCCCGTCGTCCACAGCGCGTCCGGGTGGAACAGCGCGAGGAACCCCTCCGCGTCCTTGGCCCGCTGCGTGCGCTCCACCTCGGCGACGACCTGCTCGATGGCCTTCACGGCCTGCTCTCGTGCGTCCATGGATCACAGCCTGCTGCCTCAAGTGGGGTTGAGGTCAATCGATGTGATCACATGTCGGTATGACCACCAGGAAGACCTTGTACCTGCTCTGCTCCGCCGCCCCGCCCGTCTTCGACGTGGCCCACGTCATCGAGGACGCCCAGTCCCGTGGTTGGGACGTCTGCCTCGGCCTCACCCCCACCGCCGCGCACTGGGTCGCCGGCAGCCTCGACGGCCTGGCCGCCCTGACCGGCCACCCGGTGCGCTGGCAGTACAAGCTCCCGGGCGAGCCCGACGTCTGGCCGGCCGCCGACGCCCTGCTCTTCGCCCCGGCCACCTTCAACTCCCTGAACGCCTGGGCCCTCGGCCTGACCGACCGCTTCGCCGTCGGCGTCGCCGCCGAGGCCCTCGGCAAGGGCACCCCCGCCGTGACGATGCCCTGCCTGAACGCCGCCCTCGCGGCCCACCCGCAGTTCGACCAGTCCCTGGCCGCCCTGCGCGGCGCCGGCGTCACCGTGCTCCACGGTGAGCACGGTTTCACCCCCGGCCCGGCCGGCCCCGACGCCCCCGCCCACTACCCGTGGCCGGCCGCCCTGGACGCCCTGGACGCCGCCGCGGCCGCCGCAGCGGCACCCGCCGACCTCCGCTGACGCGGGGCCGCGACGGGGTGCCGGGTTCAGGTGACAGGGCTACTCCCCCGTCACCCCGTCGATCGCCTCCCGGATCAGATCCGCATGCCCGTTGTGCCGGGCGTACTCCTCGATCATGTGGGCCAGCACGTAGCGCAGGGAGTACGTCTCGTCGCCGTAGTGCCCCGTCACGTCCAGGGACGGGGCGGCCTCCACGATCGCCCGCGACCGCGCGCACGTCTCCTCCCAGAGCCCGAACGCGTGCGCCGGGTCCGCGTCCTCGACGTCGAACTCGGTCCACTCCCCGGCCTCGTTCTTCGGGTAGTAGCCCCGTACGTCCTCGCCGTTCAGGACATTGCGGAACCAGCCCCGCTCCACCTCCGCCAAGTGCCGCACCAGCCCCAACAGACTCAGCCCCGACGGCGAGACCGCCCTGCGCCGCAGTTGCTCGTCCGTCAGCCCAGCGCACTTCATCCTCAGGGTGTCGCGCTGCCACTGGAGCACGCTGGTCAGGGTGGCGCGCTCGTCGCCCACGTGTACGGGTTCCCGCCTGGTGTACCGCTCATCGCTCATCCAGTGATCATCACGGCCGTACGCGGGCTCCCGCACCGGCGTTCCAGCCCTCGGACGGGCTCCGACACTCGGCGATCTCCCCATACGCGTACCCGAACGCCTCCCACAGCACGAAGACGGCGCGCTCCAGCGGGGTCAGGCTCTCCAGCGGCACCAGCATCCCCCGCCCACCCGGCGCTCACCGCTGTCCGCCAGCGGACAGTGCAGCCCCCGGAAACGTCGCACGGCCGCGGAAGAACTCCCGAACATCACCGACCAGCAGCTCCGGCACCTCCATGGCGGGGAAGTGCCCGCCCCGGTCGTACGAGGTCCAGCGCACGATGGTGTCGGTGCGCGCGGCGATGTGCCGCAGCGGAACGAAGTTGTCGCGGGGGAAGTCGGCGAGGGCGGTCGGAGTCCGCGACACCTCGGGCGGCTGCCCGTGGTAGTCGGCGTGCGCGCGCTCGTAGTAGATCCGGGCCGCCGATCCGGCGGTCCCGGTCAGCCAGTACAGCATCACGTTGGTCAGCAGCTGGTCCCTGTCGACGGGGCAGCGCGGATCGCTCCACTCGCCGAACTTCTCCCCGATCCACGCGAGCAGCCCGACGGGCGAGTCGTTCAACCCGTAAGCCAGCGTCTGCGGCCGGGTCGACTGGATGTCGGCGTAGCCCTGCCGCTCCCGCACCCACACCCGGTACCGCTCCCAGGAGGCCAGCGTCCGCTCCCGCTCGGCGGGGCTCAGCGCGGCCAACTCCTCGGGCCGCGGCTCCTCGGTGGCCCCGGCCCCCGGCAGCAGGTTCAGGTGCACCCCGACCACCCGGTCGGGCCGGATGCGCCCGAGTTCCCGGGACACGGCGGCCCCCCAGTCCCCGCCCTGGACCCCGTACGCGCCGTACCCGAGCCGCTCCATCAGCACACCGAACGCCCGCGCCACCCGCTTGAACTCCCAGCCGGTCTCCCGGGTGGGGCCGGACAGGGCGAAGCCGGGGATGTGCGGCAGCACCAGATGGAACGCGTCGGCGGGATCACCGCCGTGGGCCCGCGGATCGGTCAGCGGGCCGGCGACCTTCTGGAACTCCACGAAGGAGCCGGGCCAGCCATGCGTCATGAGCAGCGGCCTCGCATCCGGCTCCGGCGAGCGCAGGTGGGCGAAGTGCACCCGCGCCCCGTCGATGACGGTGGTGAACTGCGGCCACTCGTTCAGCCGCGCCTCGGCCGCCCGCCAGTCGTACCCGTCCCGCCAGTACCGCACGAGCTCTTGGACCTCCCCGAGCGGCATCCCGTAGCTGCGCCCCACCCCCGGCAACTCATCGGGCCACCGCACCCGCTCAAGCCTCCACCGAAGCTCGTCGAGCTCCCCCTCTTCCACGTCAACCCGAAACGGCTCTGCCCACTGCCCAAGATCACCCATGGGTGGTCATGCTAGGCGGCGCCGTTAACGGCGTTAACGCCGTTAACGGGGACAGCGGGGACAGCGGGCAGCGCTCCGCGGGGAGGGTGGACGTTAACGGCGTTAACGCCGTTAAGGGGGGACCCCGGCTGCTGGTAACCGTTAACGCCGTTAACGGCGTTAACGCCCGGACGGCTGGCCGCAGGAGACCGGCGTACCGCCCGCCGGATGCTGCTGCACGCGGAGCTCCTCGGCATGGCCGCGGTCCAGTTCAGTCACGGTGTTGCCGTTAACGCCGTTAACGGCGTTAACGCCGTTAACGGCCCTACGCGAAAGCTCTCCCGCCACCGGTCCCACCCGCGCCCACTCCCCGGCAGCAACCACCCACCCAGCGAGAGCAATGACCGCGCGCACGGTAACCCAGCCCTCATCGTCCCCGGGGTGAAGGACGGCTTGATGGCCGTAGGCACATCCGTGGTCGCCAGGTGCGGCCGAGCGCGCCGCGCTCGCACTCGCCGAGGCGGTCACCGACGCGGCGGACCGCGCGACCGCAGGCCGGCACCCCTGGCTCTAAACGATCATTAACGCCGTTAACGCCAAGGTGGCTGACCGGATCCCCGCACCCGGCATCAGGGGAGGTCCGGGGGCGTCCCGTCAGTCCACTGTCCTTCCGTGTCGGTCCGGGCCGTCAAGGGCGCTCCTTCGTCGCGTCGCTTC
>NZ_JBEZBN010000058.1:9282-37104 GCF_040647115.1 Streptomyces sp. NPDC044571 | reverse complement strand
GCCCGCGCCCCCCCTTTTCCTGGCGGCCCCCCCGCCCCTCCCGCCGCGGGGGGGCGCCCCCCCCCCGCCCCCCCGCCCCTCTTCGTGTTCCAGCGGCGTCGCACTACATCTTGACGCGTGCCGTGTTGTAGAGCTTGGCCGCGAGATCCGCGACCTGCTCCTGGGTGTAGCCCTTCTGACCCGCCAGGATCGCGGCCGCATCGCTCGCACCGACCATGGTCAGGGTGCTGTGGTCACCCCAGATGCAGACGGGGATCGTGAACTCCTTGGGCCCCTTGGCCGTGGAGTCCTTGAGGGTGTACTTGGCTTCCTGGCACTTCATCACAGCGCCCTTGAAGCCGGCCGGGGTCATCGCCTTGGGGCTTCCGACGAGCTCGACCGTCGTCTTGCTGCCGTCGCTGCTGTTGGCCTTGGCCAGGGCGAAGTACGCGTCGACCGCCTTCTCGGGGTCGGCGATGTCGCCGTAGACGCCCTCGAAGTTGAGTGCCTTGGCCGTCAGCGGGTTGCTCGGGTCGCCCGCCTGGTACTTCTGCTTCACCTGGGTGGGGTTCTTGACGCCGACGGACTCGGCCTCCTTGCGTTCCTTGTCGGTGAACGTGTCCGGCTGGGACTTCGGGTTCTTCTTGAACTCGTTGACCGACTCCGGGGCGACCAGCTTGTAACCCTTGGTGTCCGCGGCCACCGAACCCGAGGCGCCGCCGCCCTGCGTGAAGTACCAGCCGGCGCCCGCGATCACGGCTACCGCGACGACCACGCCGATGACGATGCCGGCCTTCGACTTCTTCGGGGGCTGCTGCATGCCGTACGGGGGCTGCGGGGGCATGCCCGGCTGCTGCTGGTAGCCGTAGGCCGGGGGCTGCTGGGGGTAGCCCTGCGGGGGGACGCCCGGCGGCGGCGGGGGCTGCTGCGGGTAGCCGTAGCCGGGCTGCGGGGCGGGCTGCCCGTACGGCCCGGGCTGGGGGCCTCCGTACGGCCCCGGCTGCTGCGGCGGCTGGGCCCCGTACGGTCCCGGCTGGTTGTAGCTCATACCCGCGTCCCCCTTCAGAGATCCTTATGCGTTTCACACATCCTGTCGGAAGCCGAACGCCCCCAAGCCCCCGGGCCCCCCGATTACCGGTTTCATGACTGGACTGTTACGGCCCTAAACTGTGCCCCGTGACCGAGAACACGCAGACACCCAGCAGCCCCAACTCCGAACTGCCGACCCAGTACGCGCCGGCCGAGGTAGAGGGGAAGCTCTACGAGCGCTGGGTGGAGCGTGGGTACTTCACCGCCGATCCCGCGAGTGAGAAGCCCTCGTACACCATCGTCATCCCGCCGCCGAACGTCACCGGCTCCCTGCACCTGGGCCACGCCTTCCAGCACACGCTCATGGACGCCCTGACCCGCCGCAAGCGGATGCAGGGCTACGAGTCGCTGTGGCTGCCCGGCATGGACCACGCCGGTATCGCCACCCAGAACAAGGTCGAGCAGCAGCTCGCCGAGGAGGGCAAGTCCCGCCACGACCTCGGCCGTGAGGTGTTCGTCGAACGGGTCTGGCAGTGGAAGGAGGAGTACGGCGGCAAGATCCTCGGGCAGATGCGCCGCCTCGGCGACGGCGTCGACTGGTCGCGCGAGCGCTTCACCATGGACGAGGGCCTGTCCAAGGCCGTCCAGACGATCTTCAAGAAGCTCTACGACGACGGCCTGATCTACCGCGCCGAGCGCATCATCAACTGGTGCCCCCGCTGCCTGACGGCCATCTCCGACATCGAGGTGGAGTACCAGGAGGACGCCGGCGAGCTCGTCTCCATCCGTTACGGCGAGGGCGAGGACAGCCTGGTCGTCGCCACCACGCGCGCGGAGACGATGCTCGGTGACACCGCCGTCGCCGTCCACCCCGACGACGAGCGGTACAAGCACCTCGTCGGCAAGCAGATCAAGCTGCCGCTGACCGACCGGACCATCCCGGTCGTCGCCGACACCCACGTCGACCCGGAGTTCGGCACCGGCGCCGTCAAGGTGACCCCCGCGCACGACCCGAACGACTTCGCCATCGGCCAGCGCCACGGCCTGCCGTCGATGACGATCATGGACGAGCACGGTGTCATCACCGTCCACGGCCCCTTCCTCGGCCAGGACCGCTACGAGGCCCGCTCGGCCGTCGTCGGCGCGCTGCGCCAGCAGGGCCGGATCGTGGCCGAGAAGCGCCCGTACCTGCACTCCGTCGGACACTGCTCCCGTTGCAGCACCACCGTCGAGCCGCGCCTGTCGCTCCAGTGGTGGGTCAAGGTCGAGACGCTGGCCAAGGAGGCCGGCGACGCCGTCCGCGACGGCCGGGTCGCGATCCACCCCGAGGACATGTCGAAGCGCTACTTCGACTGGGTCGACAACCTCAACGACTGGTGCATCTCGCGCCAGCTGTGGTGGGGCCACCGCATCCCGGTCTGGTACGGCCCGGACGGCGAGGTCGTCTGCGTCGGACCGGACGACGAGGCGCCCACCGGCGAGGGCTGGACGCAGGACACCGACGTCCTCGACACCTGGTTCTCCTCCGGCCTGTGGCCGTTCTCCACGCTCGGCTGGCCGCAGCAGACCCCGGACCTGGAGAAGTTCTACTCCACCGACGTCCTGGTCACCGGCCACGACATCATCTTCTTCTGGGTCGCCCGGATGATGATGTTCGGCCTGTACGCGATGGACGGGAAGCCGCCCTTCAAGACGATCGCGCTGACCGGCCTGGTCCGCGACGAGCGCGGCAAGAAGATGTCGAAGTCCTTCGGCAACGTCGTCGACCCGCTGGACTGGATGGACAAGTACGGCTCCGACGCCGTCCGCTTCACCCTGGCCAAGGGCGCCAACCCCGGCACCGACGTCCCGATCGGCGAGGACTGGGTCCAGGCCTCCCGCAACTTCGCCAACAAGATCTGGAACGCCACGCGCTTCGCGCTGATGAACGGCGCCACCATCGAGGGCGAGCTGCCGGCCCCCGAGCAGATGTCGGCGACCGACCGCTGGATCCTGTCCCGCCTGAACAAGACGGTCACGCAGGTCGACGCGTACTACGAGGACTTCCAGTTCGCCAAGCTCAGCGAGGCGCTCTACCACTTCGCGTGGGACGAGGTCTTCGACTGGTACGTCGAGCTGTCGAAGACGACCTTCTTCGCGGGCGGCGAGCCGGCGAAGGTCTCCGGGCGGGTCCTCGGCGAGGTCCTCGACGTCATGCTGCGCCTGCTGCACCCGGTGGTCCCCTTCGTCACCGAGACGCTGTGGACCACCCTCACCGGCCGCGAGTCCCTCGTGGTCGCCGAGTGGCCGAAGGACAGTGGCTTCCGCGACGAGGCCGCCGAGACCGAGATCGAGAACCTCCAGGCCGTCGTCACCGAGGTCCGGCGCTTCCGCGCCGACCAGGGCCTGCAGCCGGGCCAGAAGGTCCCGGCCCGCCTGGACCTCGCCGGTACGGCGCTGGCCGCGCACGAGCCGGCCATCCGCCAGCTGCTGCGCCTCCAGCCGGAGGGCGAGGGCTTCAGCGCCACCGCCACCCTCCCGGTGGCCGGTGCCACGGTCGCGCTCGACCTGTCGGGCACCATCGACGTGGCCGCCGAGCGCAAGCGGCTCTCCAAGGACCTCACGGCCGCGGAGAAGGAGAAGCAGCAGGCCGAGGCGAAGCTGGGGAACGAGGCCTTCCTGGCCAAGGCCCCCGACAACGTCGTGGACAAGATCAAGGGTCGGCTGGCCAAGGCCGAGGCGGACATCGCCCGGATCACGGCGCAGCTGGACGCACTCCCCGCCGCGTAACGCCACGCGCTTCCCCGCATGACAAACGGTGAAACCATCGGCCCCCGAGCCCCACGGCCCGGGGGCCGACGCGTAGGGTGACACCGGCCCCAGGGGTAGCCCGTGTCGGGCAGGGGCCGCTGTCGGGAGAGGGGGGTCTCGAAGTGTTACGTCGCGAACTGAAGCGGCGCGATGTCCTCTGGGGAGCGGCGGCCACCGCGGCAACGGGCGGAGCCCTCGCCGGCGTGGCGGCCTACAGCACCTCGCGCGCGCCCGCCGCAGGACTCCAGAAGGACCTGCTGACGCGGGACCCCAAGGCCTCACGGGCCGCGCAGGCCGTGTACCGATTACTGGCCGGGCTGGAGGCGGACGCCCGGGCCGGCCGGCGCCGCGGCACCCTCATAGGCCAGCACGCCGAAGTGCACAACGAGCGGTACAACCCGGAGTACGGCGACCACACGGGTCCCAAGCCGCCCGGCTACTACTACCGCAAACCCCAGGACATCACCGGGAAGCTGCCGGCCTTCCTCGAACTGGACCTGGGCCCCGGATACCAGCAGGACGGCTGGGGCGTGGGCGAGGCCCGGGACTACTCGCGTGCCGCCTGGCCCGCCCGCCGCGAGTTCTGGACCTACACGAACGACGTCGTCGACCTCGCCCTGGGCGTGTGGCACGGACTGCCCCGCAAGGCCGACGGCTCGTACAACCCGACCGGCACCGAACTCCTCTGGAACGGCACGAAGACGACGCTCCCGACGAACGGGGGAGCGCCGGCCGGCCTGGTCGGGATGTCGTTCCACCAGCCGTGGCCGGGCAGCCCGGTCAAGAGCTACGACCAGACGCTGCGCCGCAACGCGCCGGCGGCGAAGGACCCGGGATGGATCGACCGGGTGCTCACCGCCGGTTCCCCGGAGCACGCGGCGCTGCTGCTCGACCTGTCCTTCCTCGCGGACCACCTCGGCTACCTGGCCGCGTACGACGTACCCGTACTGCTGCGCCCGTACCACGAGATGAACGCGCTCGGCGGGGACCAGAACTTCTGGTGGGCGGGGCTGAAGTCCGCGCAGTACACGGCGCTGTGGAAGCTGCTCTACCACTACCTGGTGGGCTCCCGCGGGCTGCACAACCTCATCTTCGTCTGGGCCCCCGCGGCATGGGACGGCGTGCACGGCAGCGACCCCTGGGACTTCTACCCGGGAGCCGAGTACGTGGACGTGGTCGGCGTCGACGACTACAGCGGATCGCCGGAGAACCCCTTCGACTCCGTCGCGTGGACGGCGCGGTGGCACCAGGGCCTCAAGGACTACGGCAAGCCGCGGATCCTCGCCGAGTCCTTCCACGTGCCGCTGGGCGCGGCGCAGCGCACCACCCTCGACCAGGCGCCCTGGGTGCTGTGGACCGTGTGGGGTGACGGACTGACGGCGAAGAACGCCCCGGCGGACGTGAAGCAGACCTACAACGACCCCAAGACCATCACGGGGGGCCGGGATTCCGGCCCCGCGGGAGTGCAATGGCTCGCCTTGCACGAGGGAAATCCCGAATAGGAGTTGAAGTTGAGCATGTCAACGCCACGTCCCCACCGCGTGGCCGCCTTCGTGGCCATGGGGTGGGCGGGCATCCTGCTCCTCTGGGCCCTGTACAACTGCTTCTGGCAGGTCGGCGTCGTCGACTTCCTCCAGGGCATCGTCTACTACGGCACGGGTGACGGCTCCGGAACCGCCGAGACGTTCAACCTCAACTGGGGTGTCGTCTACGTGGCGGGCGGCCTGCTGGTCCTGCGGGGCAACAGCCTCGGCCGGGGCATCGTCATCGGCGGCGCGGCCATCGAGGGCTACAACCGGGTGCGCAGCCTGACCGGTGCGCTGTTCGACGAGAAGCAGACCGACTACTTCACCTCCACCCTTCAGGGCGGTTTCAAGCTGGCGACCTTCGCCGCCGGCGTCCTCGTCACCGGCACCCTCATCGTGCTGCTGCTGCGGGACTTCGCCGCGTACGAGCCGTGGCAGCCGCCGGTGAACCCCTGGACCCAGCAGGCGCACGAGGCCCGGCAGGCCCACGAGCAGGCACAGCGCGCGGCGGCGCAGCAGGCGCAGCAGTACCAGCAGCCGCAGCCGTCTTCGCCACACGGGTTCGGGCCGGTGCCCGCCTACCCGGCCCAGCCCGGGCCGCAGCAGCTGCCGCAGACGGGCTACGCCCAGCCCCAGCCCCAGCCGCAGCAGCCGCAGACGGGCTACGCCCAGCCCCAGCCCCCGCAGCCCGGCTACGGATCCGGTCCGTACGGCGGCCAGGCCCCCTGGCCGCAGCAGCCCCCGCCGCCCCAGCAGCCCTCTCAACCGTAGGAATCCAGAAGGACCCTGCCATGACCCTCGCTCCCTTGCACGAGCACGCGGCGACCTCCCGCCGCGATGCGAAACTCGTCCAGCGCCATGCGGACTGGAAGCCCGGCGTGCCGGCCTTCCTGCTGCCCTTCCTGCTCCTCGCCGGCTTCGGCCTGTGGGCGTACGAGCCGAACCCGACCCCGCTGGGCTGGACGCTGTCGATCGTCTGGTCCCTGCCCGGCTTCGGCGTCATGGTCGGCCTCCAGGGCGCCCTGCTGATCCGCCGCCGGCTGCGCAAGGCGCACGAGATGGTCCCGCCGGCGCCCGTGGAGGAGGACTTCCTCGTCGTGCTGGTGCCCACCATCGGCCGCCACGACACGTACCCGGCCCTGGAGCGCTCGGTCCTCAGCTACGTCGACCACCTCCCCCCGTACTTCCCGAGGATGCGGGTCGACGTCCTCACGGAGGAGGGCTGCGAGGCGGCCGAGCGGATCGACGGCCTGGCCGAGACGAACCCCCTGATCCGCGTGGTCACGGTGCCCAAGGCGTACGAGACGGCGAACGGCACGCGTTTCAAGGCCCGCGCCAACCACTACGCGCACGAGCTGCGGATCGCGGAGGGCGAGGCACTCGACGACGTGTGGGTGCTGCACATGGACGACGACACCGGCGTCGGCCCCGACACCGCCGCCTCCGTGGCCCAGTTCGTCAACCGCCAGCGGCGGGCCGGTGACGACGGCAAGCACATGGCGCAGGGCATCCTCGCCTACCCGCGCGAGAACGCCGTGAACCGCTTCACCTGGCTCGCCGACGCGGTCCGGCCCGCCGACGACATAGCCCGGTTCCGCGCCCTCACCGGACTCGGCACCCCGGTCGCCGGAGTACACGGGGAACTGCTGCTGCTCCGCGCCTCCGTCGAGGCGACCATCGGCTGGGACTTCGGCCCCAAGGCCATCGTCGAGGACGCCCAGCTGGCACTGACGTTCTGCCGTATGTACCCGGGCCGCAGCGACTGGTTCAACGGCCGCTGCTACGGGGCCTCGCCCGCCACCACCAGGGACTTCATCAAGCAGCGCGAGCGCTGGGCGTGGGGCCTGGTCGCCCTCTGTTTCAACCGGACGGTGCCGTTCCGGTACCGCTGGTTCCTGCTGCTCTGCGTGGCCACCTGGGTCCTCGGGCCGCTCCAGCACGTGACGACCGTGCTCCTGGTGGCCTGGCTCATCGGTGACTTCAACACCTCGCCCGTCGCGCAGACCGTCGTGATCATGTGGGCGCTCAACTTCGCCTACGTCATCTGGACGTACTGGGAGGGACTGCGGCTCAACGCCATGGTCTCGGCGAACGGCAAGCGGCGCTGGTGGGAGCCGCTCGTCGTGCTCGCCCTCATCCCGCTGTTCTCCGTACTGGAAGGGCTGGGCGGCCTGCGCGGGCTGTTCAAGTTCCTCAAGCGCGAGGAGAACAAGTTCGTCGTCATCGCCAAGCCCGCGTGAGGAACCGAGACCCCGCCGTGAAGAACGCGCAGAACACCGAGAACACGAAGAACACCACGAACGCGAAGAACACCGCGAACGCGCAGCCCGACGCGAAGAAGCGCTCCAAGGTCCCCCTGCTCGCCATCCTCCCCGTCACCGTGACCTCGCTGGTCATCGGGCTGCCGTTCGTGGTCGGCGACCACCCCCTGCGCTGGAGGGCCGGCTCCCTCACCCCGTCCCTGGTGCTGCACGGCTCGCCCGCCGAGAAGGGGAGCCGTACGGACGACACCGTCCTCGCGGACGGGAGCGGCGCCGCCCGGGAGGCGAGCGGCGCGGCTGCGGACGCGGGCACCCCGACCGGGCCCGCCCTGAAGGTGGACAAGCCGTGGAAGGCCGGCATGCCGGAGTGGGGCGTCCAGATCTTCTGGGAGGACACGAAGGAGCACGGCGACGCGTACGTCGAGAAGCAGGCACGGGTGCAGGCCGACTACCTCGTCGGGCTGAAGGCCAACGCGGTCTCCGTCTCCTTCCCCTTCTACACGGAGGGCCGCACCTCGACGAAGCTCGCGGCCGGCCGCGGCACCCCGACGCCCGAGCGCCTCGACACGGTCCTGCGGGTCTTCCACGAGGCAGGGCTGCGCACCACTGTCCGGCCCACCCTGGACGAGGCGGCGCTCGTCCCGCCGGAGGGCTGGCGCGGAAACATCACGCCGACCGACAAGGCGGCCTGGTTCGCCTCCTACGAGGCCCTGCTCGGCCCTTACCTCGACGTGGCCCAGCGCCGGCAGGCGGCGACCTTCGTGATCGGGACCGAGCTGAACTCCATGGAGGGGCAACCGGGCTGGAAGGACCTGATCGCACAGGCCGAGAAGCGGTTCAAGGGCGAGGTGTCCTACGACGCGAACTGGGACAACTACGTGAACGGCCGCATCGCCGTCCCCGTCACCCGGCTCGGCGTGGACGCCTACTTCCCCGTCAAGGCCGCCGACGACGCACCCGTCGAGGAGCTCGTCGCCGGCTGGGAAACCTGGCTCGACAAGAAGAGCAAGGGAGCTCTCCCGCGGATCGTGCTCTCCGAGGCGGGCATCAGCGCGATGGACGGCGCCTACCGGGCCCCCGGCGACTTCTACGCGAAGCGCCGGGTCAACCCGGCCGTGCAGGCGAACTGGTACAAAGCGGTCTGCCAGGTCGTCCGGGAACGGAAGATGGCCGGCGTCTACTGGTGGTCGGTCTCTTTCGGAGCCGACCCCAAGGCCGCGCCCAAGGAGCACGACTCGCGCCTCAACTTCGCGGGGCGCCCGGACAGCGAGCGCGAGATCCGGGCCTGCTTCGGCTCCGACTACCCGGGACCGGGCACCGCCGCGGCGCCCTGATGCCGATCACGTCCACCGGATGGGGCGGGAGGGCTCCGGGCGCCGGACCGGCCGGGTTCGAAGTCCCCCCGCCCCTCGTCCGTAGACTGGGCTCGTGAGTGAGCAGCAGCCCGAGAGCCCCGACCGAGACGACCACGACGGCACCGCCGAACTGTTCGACCGGATCGTGGCGGAAGAGTCCGACCGTGATCCCGACCTGGCGGTGATCGAGGCCGGCAGCCGTACCCTGCGCGCCCAGGCCGGCCCGCCCCAGGGCGACCCGGTACCGTCCCAGCCCGTCGCCCCCGAGGTGGCGCAGGCGCTGCAGGAGGTGGAGCAGGAGCTCGCCACCCGGTGGGGCGAGACCAAGCTGGAGCCGTCCGTCAGCCGGATCGCCGCGCTGATGGACGTCCTGGGCGAGCCGCAGCGCGCGTACCCCTCCATCCACGTCACCGGCACCAACGGCAAGACCAGCACCGCCCGCATGATCGAGGCCCTGCTGGGCGCCTTCGACCTGCGCACCGGCCGCTACACCAGCCCGCACGTGCAGTCGGTCACCGAGCGGATCAGCCTGGACGGGGCGCCGATCAGCGCCGAGCGGTTCGTCGAGACGTACCACGACATCAAGCCGTACGTGGAGATGGTCGACGCCGCCGAGGAGTACCGGCTGTCCTTCTTCGAGGTGCTCACCGGGATGGCGTACGCGGCCTTCGCGGACGCCCCGGTCGACGCGGCCGTCGTCGAGGTCGGCATGGGCGGCGCCTGGGACGCCACCAACGTGATCGACGGCTCGGTCGCGGTGGTCACCCCGATCAGCCTGGACCACACCGACCGGCTGGGTTCCACGCCCGGCGAGATCGCCCGGGAGAAGGGCGGCATCATCAAGCAGGACGCCACCGTGATCCTCGCGCAGCAGCCGGTGGACGCGGCGCAGGTGCTGCTGAAGAAGGCCGTCGAGGTCGATGCGACCGTGGCCCGCGAGGGCATGGAGTTCGGCGTCGTCTCGCGCGAGGTGGCGGTCGGCGGCCAGATGCTGACGCTGCGCGGCATGGGCGGCGAGTACGAGGGCATCTTCCTGCCGCTGTACGGCGCCCACATGGCGCACAACGCGGCGGTGGCCCTCGCGGCGGTCGAGGCCTTCTTCGGCGTCGGCGCGGAGCAGTCCCGGGAGCTGGACGTGGACACCGTGCGCAGCGCCTTCGCCTCGGTGACCTCGCCGGGCCGGATGGAGGTCGTGCGCCGCAGCCCGACGGTGATCCTGGACGCGGCGCACAATCCGGCGGGCGCGCAGGTGACGGCGGAGGCGGTGACCGAGGCGTTCGGCTTCAGCCGGCTGATCGGGGTCGTCGGCGCGAGCGACGACAAGGACGTGCGCGGGGTCTTCGAGGCCTTCGAGCCGATCTTCGCGGAGGTCGTGGTGACGGAGAACTCCAGTCACCGGGCGATGCCCGCCGACGAGCTGGCGGCCATCGCGGTCGAGGTCTTCGGCGCGGAGCGGGTGCAGGTGGAGCCGCGGCTGGACGACGCCCTGGAGGCGGCGATCACCTTGGCGGAGGAAGAGGCCGAGTACGGAGGGGCCGGGGTCCTGGTGACCGGTTCCGTGATCACGGTGGGCGAGGCCCGCCTGCTGCTGAAGAGGGGCTGAGGATGCGCACGCTGTGTGCTTCGACGCTGATCGGCGAGTTCTTCGTGATCGGCTTCGCCGGCCTGGTGGCCATGAAGAACCCCGACCTGACCCAGGCCGCGGTCTGGACGGTGTGCGGGGTCGCCATGCTGCTGTCGGTGCTGCTGTGCGGGATGCTGTCGCGCCCGGGCGCGGTGCAGATCGGCTGGGCGCTGCAGATCGGGCTGATCGCCAGCGGCTTCGTGGTCCCGACGATGTTCTTCCTCGGGGTCGTGTTCGCCGCCCTGTGGTGGTGCTCGGTGCACTACGGCCGCAAGGTCGACACCCTCAAGGCCCGACGGGCCGCGCAGCCCGAGGCGTAGTCGGCCCGGACCGCCCGGGTGGCCCGCGGGCGGTCCGGGCGGCGCACAGGGGCGCCACCGGCCCCCTGTAGCCTCTTAGGACCGCACCCGTATGCCGCAAGGAGCCACAACATGACCCAGCGCACTCTCGTCATCCTCAAGCCGGACGCCGTCCGTCGCGGCTTGGTGGGCGAGATCATCGGCCGTATCGAGCGCAAGGCCGGCTGGAGCATCCCCGCGCTGGAACTGCGCACGCTCGGCCGTGAGCTCCTGGAGCAGCACTACGCCGAGCACGTCGGCCGCCCCTTCTACGAGCCCCTCATGGGCTTCATGGCCGGCGGTCCCGTCGTCGTCCTCGTCGTCGAAGGGGAACGCGTGATCGAGGGTGTCCGCCAGCTGGCCGGGCCCACTGACCCGATTGCCGCGGCGCCCGGCTCCATCCGGGGTGACTTCGGCACCGTCACCCGGGAGAACCTGATCCACGCCTCGGACTCCGAGGAGTCCGCGGAGCGGGAGCTGAAGCTGTTCTTCCCCGCCCTCTGATGAGTCCTTCCTGACGCGACATCAGCCGAATAGCGCTCATGACCTGGGGCGACCGAAGTAATTTCGGTCGCCCTCCGGTATTACCGGACGGTTCGGGGAACGCATGTGCAGGACACGACGTCACCACTAAGGGGGCGGGTATCCGTTCCGGCGGGATTGCCGGAGTCCCGTCGCGCGATGTCCGCACCTGCGGCACTACGATGGGGCCTCCACCCACACACCCACCTCGCCGACCTGACAGCAGCCGCTATCAACTGGAAGGCCAGACGCTCCTCATGGGGAACAAGGGGAACAACATGTCGTTCATCGGCCGTGACATGGCGATCGACCTCGGGACCGCCAACACGCTGGTGTACGTGAGGGGCCGGGGGATCGTCCTGAACGAGCCGTCCGTGGTCGCCATCAACACGAACACCGGCGGCATCCTGGCGGTCGGCTCCGAGGCGAAGAAGATGATCGGCCGGACGCCCGGCAACATCGTCGCCGTCAGGCCCCTCAAAGACGGCGTCATCGCCGACTTCGAGATCACCGAGCGTATGCTCCGGTACTTCATCCTCAAGATCCACAAGCGCCGCTACCTCGCCCGTCCGCGCGTGGTCGTCTGTGTTCCCTCCGGCATCACGGGAGTCGAGCGCCGCGCCGTCATCGAGGCGTCCACGCAGGCCGGCGCCCGCCAGGTGCACATCATCGAGGAGCCCATGGCCGCCGCCATCGGCTCGGGCCTGCCCGTCCACGAGGCCACCGGCAACATGGTCGTGGACATCGGCGGCGGCACCACCGAGGTCGCCGTCATCTCGCTCGGCGGAATCGTCACGGCGCAGTCCATCCGGGTGGCCGGCGACGAGCTCGACAACGCGATCATCCAGCACATCAAGAAGGAGTACAGCCTCCTCCTCGGTGAGCGGACCGCCGAGCAGATCAAGATCACCATCGGTTCGGCCTACGACCTCGACAAGGACGAGCACACCGAGATCCGCGGCCGCGACCTCGTCTCCGGACTGCCCAAGACGGTCGTCATCTCGGCCGCCGAGGTCCGCAAGGCCATCGAGGAACCGGTCAACGCCATCGTCGACGCGGTCAAGACGACCCTCGACAAGTGTCCGCCGGAACTCTCCGGCGACATCATGGACCGCGGCATCGTGCTGACCGGCGGCGGCGCCCTGCTGCGCGGCCTCGACGAGCGGCTGCGCCGCGAGACGGGCATGCCGATCCACATCGCGGAGGACCCCCTCGACTCCGTCGCGCTCGGCTCCGGCAAGTGCGTGGAGGAGTTCGAGGCACTCCAGCAGGTCCTGGACGCCCAGCCCCGGCGCTGACACAGACGCCCTTCCGGGGGCCATGCGGAACACAATGATCCGCCGTACGGGTGCTGCCGCGCCCGTGCGGCGGATCGTTGATATACAGACAAAGAAAATTCCGACGAGGAAGGCACGGCCGCCGCACGTGAGGGACACACGAGAAAGCCGGCTGCTCCTGGTGCTCATGATCGCCATCGCGTTCGCGTTGATCACGGTGGACATCAGGGCGGGCGAGGAGTCTCCGGTCGACGGTGCCCGGCAGGCCGCCGCCGCGGTCTTCGGTCCGGTCGAGAAGGGCGTCGCGACCGCCGTGGATCCGGTCGCCCACGCCATAGGGGCCGTACGGGACTCCGGTGAGCGCCACAACCGCATCGCGGTGCTGGAGCGCGAGAACGCCGCCCTGAAGGCCAAGCTGGGCAGCGAGGACCAGACCCGCAGCCGGATCCGCGAGCTCGACGAGATGCTCAAACGGGCCGGCGCGGGACAGTACGGCATCAAGGGCGCCGAGGTCATCGCGATAGGAGCGGCCCAGGGCTTCTCCTGGACCGTCACCATCGACGCGGGCAGCAAGGACGGCATCGAGCGCGACATGACCGTCCTCAACGGGGACGGACTCGTCGGCCGGGTCGCCACGGTCGGCCCCGACACCGCCACGGTCGTCCTCGCCAACGACCCCGACTTCACCGTCGGCACCCGCTTGGAGAAGACCGGCGAGCTCGGCTTCGCGACCGGCCAGGGCGACCGCGCGCTGTCCGTCCAGATGCTCAACGGCAAGGCCAAGGTCAGCCCGGGCGACCGGCTCGTCACCTTCGGCTCCCGGGGCAACAAGCCCTTCGTGCCCGGCGTCCCGATCGGCGAGGTGGTCAAGGTCGACCCCTCGCGCGGCGACCTGACCCGTACGGTCTGGGTCCGCCCGTTCGTCGGCTTCTCCCGCCTGGACATCGTCGGCGTCGTGGTGATGCCGCCGCGCGAGGATCCGCGCGACGCCGTCCTGCCGCCCAAGCCCGCCGTCCAGCCGACCCCGACCGTGACCGTCACGGTCACGCCGTCCCCGTCCGCCAGCGTGCCCGGCAAGCCGGCCGACGAGTAGGAGCCGCCCCCCATGCGCTTCAACCGGATCCTCCTCGCGTCCACCCTCGTGGTGGTCGCCCTCGTCATCCAGGTCACCGTGCTCGGCCGGCTGCAACTGCCCGGCGCCGTACCCGACCTGGTGTTGCTGACCGTCGTCGCCCTCGCACTCGTGTATGGGCACCTCAGCGGCGCGCTCATCGGCTTCGCCGCCGGACTCCTCGCCGACCTGGCCCCGCCCGCCGACCACGCCGCCGGGCGGTACGCGCTCGTCCTCTGCGTCATCGGCTACGTCGCCGGCCTGGCCCGCCCCGACTCCGGCCGGTTCCGCTCCGCCTGGGGCCCCCTGCTGACCGTCGTCGGCGCCGCGATCGGCTCCACGCTGCTCTACGCCGGGGTGGGCGCCCTCGTCGGCGACACGGCCGCCCGCCATGTGGGCCTGACCGGCCTGCTGTTCACCGCGACCCTCTACGACCTGCTGCTCGCGCCGTTCACCGTGCCGTTCATCATGGCGCTGGCCCGGCGCGCCGAGAACGACCCGATGGCTGTGGAGGCGAGCGGCGGACCGGCCATGGGCACCGACGTGTCCACCGGCTGGCTCGCCGGCGGCACCGGTCTGCGGATCGGCAGCCAGCGCGGCGGCCTGCGCCTCAAGACCGCCCGCAACCGTGCCAACAAGGCCGTCCGGATAAAGGGCGTCAAGGCCGTGAAGGGCGTGAAGAGCGTCAAGAAGCTGTGAGGGGGGAGCGCCCGTGAGCAACATCCCCGAGACCGGCCGCACCTCCCGGGTGCAGATCCGGCTCGTCATCATCCAGGTGCTCGTCGTCTCCTTCCTGGCCACCCTCGGCGGCCGCCTGTGGTACCTCCAGATCCGCAACGGCGAGGAGTACTACCACGAGGCGAAGAGCAACCACGTCCAGCGGGTGGTCCAGCCCGCCGTGCGCGGCTCGATCCTCGACGCCCGCGGGGTCCCGCTCGCCGACAACGAGACGCGTCTCGTCGTCTCGGCCAGCCGTACGGCGCTGATGAAGATGAAGGACAAGGGCAGGGGCGTCCTGACCCGGCTTGCCGACGTCCTCAACATGACGCCCAAGGACGTCATGGAGAAGGTCCGGCTCTGCGATTCCAAGACCCCCAAGCCGTGCTGGAACGGCTCCCCGTACCAGCCGATTCCGATCACCCTCGAAGCCACCACGCAGCAGGCGCTGCAACTCCGCGAACGCCCCGAGGAATTCCCCGGCATCACCGCGGAGCCCACCGCCGTCCGCCGCTACTCGGCCCCCGGCGGGGCCCGCACCGCACAGGTGCTCGGCTACCTCTCGCCCGTCACCGACGAGGAGATCCAGAAGGCCAAGGACACGGACTCGCCGCATCTGCGCTCCGACCAGGTCGGCCGCTCCGGACTCGAACGCACCTATGACAAGCAGCTGCGGGGCAAGGCGGAGGTCACCTCGTACGAGGTCGACAACCTCGGCCGGGTCATGCACCAGACCAAGTCCGACCCCGGCGTGCCCGGGTCCACCCTCGTCACCAGCATCGACGCCCGGGTCCAGGCCGTGGCCGAGTACGAGCTCCAGCAGGCGATGAAGACCGTCCGGCACGAGACCGACAACATCACCGGCCGCAAGTACGAGGCCGACTCGGGCGCCGTCGTCGTCATGGAGGCCAAGACCGGCCGCGTCGTCGCGATGGCCTCCCAGCCCGACTACGACCCCAACGCCTGGGTCGGCGGCATCTCCGGCAAGGACTACGCCAGCCTCACCAGCAAGAACTCCAACTACCCGCTGCTCAACCGGGCCATCCAGGGCCAGGCTCCCGCGGGCTCCATCTTCAAGGTGGTGTCGGCGAGCGCGGCCGTCCGGGCCGGCTACGCCTTCGACGACAAGTACAACTGCAGCGCTTCCTACAACATGGGCGGCCGGAGCTTCGCGAACTTCGAGTCCAAGGGGCACGGCCCCATCACCCTCGGCGAGGCCCTCAAGTTCTCCTGCAACACCGTCTTCTACGCCCTCGGGCACAAGGAGTGGCAGCGCGACGGCGGCCTCAAGCCCAAGAAGGACGCCCACGACTGGTTCTACCGGACCGCCCGCGAGTTCGGACTCGGCGCCGAGACCGGGATCGACCTGCCGAACGAGGTCACCGGCCGCATCCCCGACCGCCAGTGGAAGAAGAGCTTCTGGAAGGCCAACAAGGACTCCTGGTGCAAGCAGGGCAAGAAGGGCGGCACCTACGTCGAGCAGATCGCCTACGAGAGCTGCCTCGAAGGCAACCAGCTGAAGGCCTTCGACAGCATCAACTTCGCGATCGGCCAGGGCGACGTTCTCGTCACCCCGATCCAGATGGCCACCGCTTACGCCGCCATCAGCAACGGGGGCACGCTCTACGACCCCATCGTGGGCAAGGCGGTGATCAGCCCCAACGGCAAGCACATCGACGTGATCGAGCCCAAGCCCCACGGCCGACTGCCGATCGACGCCAAGACCATCGGCGACCTCGACAGGGGCCTGCGCATGGTCGTCGAGCCCGGCGGCACCGCAGCCTGGCGGTTCACCGGCTGGCCGCTGGACAAGATCCCGATGCGGGCCAAGACCGGCACCGCCCAGGTCTACGGCAAGCAGACCACGTCGTGGCTGGCGACCTACACCGACGACTTCACCATCGTCATGACGATCTCCCAGGGCGGCACCGGCTCCGGAGCCTCCGGCCCCGCCGTCCGCAACATCTACAACGCCATCTACGGTCTCGACATGGAGGGCAACCAGGACGTGACGAAGGCCCTGCTGCTGCGTCCGGAGGCGAAACTGCCCAGGATCCGCCCCGACGGCTCCATCGACTCACCCGAAATCAAGCCGTACGTGCCCCCGTCCCCCGAGGAAGCGGCGCCGCCGCTGGCCGGACCTCCCGCCCCGCCCGTCGCGCGGCAGGACTGAGCAGGACTGAGATGCAGACCGCGAACAAGTTCTCCGTATCCCGGTACGCGCCCGAGCGCGGCCCGATGGCCAAGCTCACCTCGCGCGACTCGGTGCTGCGCCGGCTCGACTGGCCGATACTCCTCTCGGCGCTCGCGCTGTCCTTCATCGGCTCCCTGCTGGTGTGGTCGGCGACCCGCAACCGGACCCAGCTCAACCAGGGCGACCCGTACTACTTCCTGGTCCGCCACGCCCTCAACACCGGCATCGGCCTGGTGCTGATGATCGGCACGATCTGGCTCGGCCACCGCACCCTGCGCGGAGCCGTGCCGATCCTGTACGGCATCTCGCTCGTGCTCATCCTCGCCGTGCTCACCCCGCTCGGCGCCACCATCAACGGCGCCCACGCGTGGATCGTGCTCGGCGGCGGCTTCTCGCTCCAGCCCTCCGAGTTCGTGAAGATCACGATCATCCTGGGCATGGCCGTGCTGCTGGCGGCCCGGGTGGACGCCGGCGACCTCGAACATCCCGACCACCGCACGGTGGTCAAGGCACTGTGCCTGGCGGCCGCCCCGATGGGCATCGTCATGCTGATGCCCGACCTCGGCTCCGTCATGGTCATGGTCGTCATCGTGCTCGGCGTCCTGCTGGCCTCCGGCGCCTCCAACCGCTGGGTGTTCGGACTGCTCGGCTCGGGCGCCGCCGGGGCGATCCTGGTCTGGCAGCTCGGCGTACTCGACGAGTACCAGGTCAACCGCTTCGCCGCCTTCGCCAACCCGGAGCTCGACCCGGCCGGCGTCGGCTACAACACCAACCAGGCGCGGATCGCGATCGGCTCCGGCGGGCTGACCGGCTCCGGGCTCTTCAAGGGCTCGCAGACGACCGGGCAGTTCGTACCGGAGCAGCAGACCGACTTCGTCTTCACCGTGGCGGGGGAGGAGCTGGGCTTCCTCGGCGCCGGCCTGATCCTGGTGCTGCTCGGCATCGTGCTGTGGCGCGCCTGCATGATCGCGCGCGAGACCACCGAGCTGTACGGGACGATCGTGTGCGCCGGGATCATCGCCTGGTTCGCCTTCCAGGCGTTCGAGAACATCGGGATGACCCTCGGGATCATGCCGGTGGCGGGGCTCCCGCTGCCCTTCGTCTCCTACGGCGGCTCCTCCATGTTCGCGGTGTGGGTGGCGGTCGGACTGCTGGAGTCGATCAAGGTGCAACGGCCGATGTCGGCCTAGCCGGGGTCGAACTTCGGCCGGTTCCGCGGCCGAGCAGCCGTTCACCCTGCCTTCGTGATCCGTTCAGGGCTAAGTTCGATCCATGGCGGACACGAAGCGCGAGATCGAGCGCAAATTCGAGTTCACGACGACCCAGGCCGCACGGCGCGGAGTCCCCGACCTGACCGGCACGGCAGCCATCGCCGCGGTCACCGACCAGGGCACCGTCGACCTGGACGCCGTGTACTGGGACACCCCCGACCAGCGGCTCGCCGCCGACGGCCTCACCCTCAGACGCCGCACCGGCGGCGCCGACGCCGGCTGGCACCTCAAGCTGCCCGTCTCCCCGGGCGTCCGCGACGAGATCACCGCTCCCCTCGGCGACACCGTCCCGCGCTCCCTCGCCGCGCTGGTCCGCTCCCGCGTCCGCGACACTGCCCTCCAGCCCCAGGTCCGACTGCACTCCTCGCGCCGGGTCAGCCACCTGCTCGACGCCGAGGGGACCCTGCTCGCGGAGCTGTCCACCGACACGGTCCGGGCCGAACGGGACCGGGCCACCGCCGCCTGGACCGAGGTCGAGGTGGAACTCGCCGACGACACCGACCAGGCGCTCCTCGATGCCGTCGAGGAGAGGTTCGCCACGGCCGGCCTCACGGTCTCCCACGCCCCCTCGAAGCTCGCCCGCGCCCTGACCGAGACCGGCCACGAGCCGCCCGCCCGGCCCGAACCCGGCCCCGCCGACGACACCGCGGGCGCGCACGTCCTCGCGTACCTGCGCGAACAGCGCGACGCCCTGGTCGCCCACGACCCGGCCGTACGCCGCGGCCTGCCCGACTCCGTCCACCAGATGCGGGTCGCCGCCCGCCGGATGCGCAGCGCCTTCAAGACCTACCGCAAGGTCATCGACCGCGCCGTCACCGACCCGATCGGCGAGGAGCTGCGCTGGGTGGCCGCCGAACTCGGCGTCGACCGCGACCAGGAAGTCCTGCTTGAGCGGATCCAGACCCGCATCGGCGAGATCCCGCGCACCCTCGTGCTCGGCCCGGTCCGCGGGCGGCTGCGGGTCTGGAACACCACCCGCCGGTCCGGCTCCCGGCGGCGCGCCCTCGCCGTCCTCGACAGCAAGCGGTACGTCACCCTGCTCGACACCCTCGACGCGCTGCTGGCCGAGCCGCCGCTGCGCCCCGCGGCGGACAAGCCCGCCGACCGGGTCCTGCCCAAGGCGGTGCGCCGCGACCACGAACGGCTCGCCCGCAAGATCGCGCACGCCTTGTCCCTGGAGCCGGGGCAGCCGCGCGATGTGGCCCTGCACGAGGCCCGCAAAGCCGCCAAACGCGCCCGCTACGCGGCGGAGGCGGCCCGGACCGCCCTCGGGAAATCCGCGAAACGGCAGACCGAAGCCATGAAATCGGTCCAGAGCCTGCTCGGGGACCACCAGGACAGCGTGGTCGCCCGCGAAGCCCTGCGCGGCCTCGGGGCCCAGGCGACGGGCGCGGGCGAGTCGGCCTTCACCTGGGGCATGCTCTACGCCCGCGAGGAAGCCGTCGCCGAGCGGCTCGAACGGGAGCTCCCCCAGGTGTGGGCGGCGGCCCGCGGAGCGGCCGCCTACTGAGGGGGGCGGCCCGATCACGGCGGCAGGGGGCCACCGCCCCTCGGGTTACGCTTGAGAGTCGCCCCCTGCCCGCTTCACGAAAGTCGCGTGATGTCCGAGTCGGTCTTCCCACAGCTCGAAGCTCTGCTCCCGCATGTGCAGAAGCCCATCCAGTACGTCGGCGGTGAGCTCAACTCCACCGTCAAGCCGTGGGAGAGCGCGGACGTCCGGTGGGCCCTCATGTACCCCGACGCGTACGAGGTTGGACTGCCCAACCAGGGCGTCATGATCCTCTACGAGGTGCTCAACGAGCGCGAGGGCGTGCTCGCCGAGCGCACCTACAGCGTCTGGCCGGACCTCGAAGCGCTGATGCGCGAGCACAACGTGCCGCAGTTCACCGTGGACAGCCACCGCCCGGTCGGCGCCTTCGACGTGTTCGGCCTGTCCTTCTCCACGGAGCTGGGCTACACGAACATGCTCACGGCCCTCGACCTCGCGGGCATCCCGCTGGAGGCCCGGAACCGCACGGTCGACCACCCCATCGTGCTCGCGGGCGGCCACGCGGCCTTCAACCCCGAGCCGATCGCCGAGTTCATCGACTGCGCCGTCATCGGCGACGGCGAGCAGGCCGTCCTCGACATGACCGAGATCATCCGCGCGTGGAAGGCCGAGGGCCGTCCGGGCGGGCGCGAGGAGGTCCTCTTCCGCCTGGCCAAGACCGGCCAGGTCTACGTGCCCGGCTTCTACGACGTCGACTACCTGCCGGACGGACGCATCGCCCGCGTCGCCCCGAACAAGTCGGGCGTCCCCTACCGGGTGTCCAAGCACACGGTCATGGACCTCGACGAGTGGCCCTACCCCAAGCAGCCGCTGGTCCCGCTCGCCGAGACCGTCCACGAGCGGATGTCCGTCGAGATCTTCCGCGGCTGCACCCGCGGCTGCCGCTTCTGCCAGGCCGGCATGATCACGCGCCCCGTGCGGGAGCGAAGCATCACCGGCATCGGCGAAATGGTCGAGAAGGGCCTCAAGGCGACGGGCTTCGAGGAGGTGGGCCTCCTCTCCCTCTCCTCCGCGGACCACTCGGAGATCGCGGACATCGCCAAGGGCCTGGCCGACCGCTACTCGGACGACAAGGTGGGCCTGTCCCTGCCGTCGACCCGGGTGGACGCCTTCAACGTGGACCTGGCCAACGAGCTGACCCGCAACGGCCGCCGCTCCGGCCTGACCTTCGCCCCCGAGGGCGGCTCCGAGCGCATGCGCAAGGTCATCAACAAGATGGTCTCGGAAGAGGACCTGATCCGCACCGTCGCCACCGCCTACGGCAACGGCTGGCGCCAGGTGAAGCTGTACTTCATGTGCGGCCTGCCGACCGAGACCGACGAGGACGTCCTGCAGATCGGCGACATGGCGGTCAACGTCATCGCCAAGGGCCGCGAGGTCTCCGGCCAGAACGACATCCGCTGCACCGTGTCCATCGGCGGCTTCGTGCCGAAGCCGCACACCCCCTTCCAGTGGGCGCCGCAGCTGTCGGCCGAGGAGACGGACGCCCGCCTGGCCAAGCTGCGCGACAAGATCCGCGGCGACAAGAAGTACGGCCGCTCCATCGGCTTCCGCTACCACGACGGCAAGCCGGGCATCGTCGAGGGCCTCCTCTCGCGCGGCGACCGCCGCATCGGCGACGTCATCCGCGCCGTGTACGAGTCGGGCGGCCGCTTCGACGGCTGGCGCGAGCACTTCTCGTACGACCGCTGGATGGAAGCCGCGGAGAAGACGCTGCCCGCGTACGGCGTGGACGTGGCCTGGTACACGACGCGCGAGCGCACCTACGAGGAGGTCCTGCCCTGGGACCACCTGGACTCCGGTCTCGACAAGGACTGGCTCTGGGAGGACTGGCAGGACGCCCTCGACGAGACCGAGGTCGAGGACTGCCGCTGGACCCCGTGCTTCGACTGCGGCGTCTGCCCCCAGATGGACACGCACATCCAGATCGGCCCGACCGGCAAGAAGCTGCTGCCGCTGACGGTCGTCAAGTAGCACGGCGCGCGAACTGCGCCCGATGTGCCCCCCGCCGGGAACGGCGGGGGGCACTTTGGTGTCCTTGGGGGTATGGAAATCGACAAGCACCCTGGTGGCGGCGGGGGCGAGGGCTGCCTCGTCGGCGTCGTGCGCATACCCGTGAAGATCGTGGCGGTGCTGGTCGTCCTGCCCGTTCGGGTGGTGTGGGAGCTGCTCGTCGCCGCCGGGCGGCTCGCCCACCGGCATGTGCTCGCGCCGCTGGGTGCGGCGCTGCTGTGGGTGTACGAGCGGACCGTGCAGCCCGTGCTGCGTGCGCTCGGCCTGCTTCTCGCGACGCTGCTGAAGCTGGTCTTCGTCTGGCCCTGGGTGGGTCTGTGGCGGTACGTGCTCGCCCCCGTCGGGCGGGCCGGGTACGGGTATCTGCTCGCCCCGGTGGGGCGGTTCGTGTACGCGTACCTCCTGCGCCCGGTGGGCGAGGCGCTCCACTGGGCGGGACGCGGCGCGCTGCGCTGGCTGCTCGCCCCGCTGGCCAAGGGCGTCGTGTGGGTCGCGTGGCTCCTGGCCAAGGCCCTGTTCGTCTGGCCCTGGGTGGGGCTGTGGCGGTACGTGCTGACCCCGCTCGGCCACGGCCTGGTGTGGCTGGGGCAGGCGGTGTACGCGTACGTGCTCACCCCCGTCGGGCGGTACGTGCTGCGGCCCCTGTGGCTGGCGGTCGCCTGGATCGCCGGCGGGGTCTACCGGTGGGTGCTGGTACCCCTCGGGCAGGTCCTCGTCTGGGCCTGGCACGTGGCCGGGCGGATCCTGCGGGCCCTGGGCCGAGGGCTGCGGTGGGTCGGGCGGGTGCTGTGGTGGCCGGTGGCCCAGGTGTACCGCCATGTGCTGACCCCCGTGGGGCATCTCGTACGCGAGGTCTGGCGGACGGTCCGCACCACCGTCCGGGAGGTGCGCGCCGACATGGGGCGCGCCCTGTTCGGGGCCCCGCCCCGGGAACCGGCGAGGTCACGGGCGCGTACTCTGGGTAGTAAGACAGCCGCAGGCAACGCGCCCGCCCCCTCCCTGCCCCGGCGGCAGGAATGAGCCGGAGGGCTCGGCGTGGCCGGCAGGCTCACCAGACCTCAGGGCGCCGCGCGAGCCGCGGAGCCCCGCACAAGGAGAAGAACCACTGGGCAAGCGACAGCCCGAAGGCCCACCGCCCGCACCGGTGGTGCAGCGCATCCGACTGCGCTACACCAAGCGTGGCCGCCTCCGGTTCACCAGCCACCGAGACTTCCAGCGCGCGTTCGAGCGAGCCCTGCGCCGCGCCGAGGTACCCATGGCGTACTCGGCCGGCTTCACCCCCCACCCCCGGGTCTCGTACGCGAACGCCGCGCCCACCGGCACCGGCAGTGAGGCCGAGTACCTGGAGATCGCCCTCGCGGAGCCCCGCGACCCCGAGAAGCTCCGCGAGCTCCTCGACGAGTCGATGCCCCTCGGCCTCGACATCGTCGACGCCGTCGAGGCCCGCACCTCCGGGCTCGCCGACCGGCTGACCGCCTCCGTGTGGGAACTGCGCCTGGAGGGCGTCGAGCCCGCCGAGGCCGAGCGGGCCGTGCAGGCCTTCCTCGCCGCCGAGACGGTGGAGGTGCAGCGCCGGACCAAGAACGGCATGCGCACCTTCGACGCCCGCGAGGCCGT
This sequence comes from Streptomyces sp. NPDC044571, assembly GCF_040647115.1. Taxonomy (NCBI): domain Bacteria; kingdom Bacillati; phylum Actinomycetota; class Actinomycetes; order Kitasatosporales; family Streptomycetaceae; genus Streptomyces; species Streptomyces sp. NPDC044571. Next base: position 13,931 of record NZ_JBEZBN010000058.1, on the reverse strand, counting down.
GGTCGGCATCGAAGCCCTTCCTGCTCCGGCTGATAGGCCGCTGGACAATGCCTGTGCGATACTGCGGCTGGTTGTTCGGCATTTGACACCTGCCGTGCGACCCGACGACGTCCTGTCCGGTCTCCGAGCTGTGGCCGACCTGGCGCCGCCGGTCCCCGCAGCGGTGACCAGGCTGGCGCAGGGGCTCTTCGACGAGGAGTCCGGCACGGTGACCGACCCGCTCGCGCCCGACCGCGAGGCTGTCACGGCCGCCCCACCCACGGCCGCCGTGACCGCCGACGCGAAGGCGCCGGAAGGTCCCGCCGCGTAGGGATCGTCGTCGTAGCGCAGCCCTGGCACTCGGGAGCCACCTGGGTCGGGCCGCGCACTGACCTGAAGACTTCCGCCAGGCCGTACGGACAACGCGTACGGAACCGGCGGCCATGGACTACAGCTCCCGTGTGGCGAACGCGCCCCGGAGGCCGGATCCGCGTTCATCGCGCGGAACCGAGCCGGACCGGACGTCAGCCGCGGCGCCCGGGAGCGTGACGGGAGAACCGCCCGCAATGCTCAGCAACGAAAACACCCCCGAAAGCGCTGACACCAACAGCCCGAGCGACAACCTGCCTCCGCGCAGGCGTCGCCGTGCCGCGTCCCGCCCGGCCGGACCGCCCGGCGGCGCCGCCGCAGCACCGGCCGCCCCGGTGACCGCCGAGGCCGCTGCTCCGGCCGCCGCCGAGGAGCCTGCCGCTCCTGCCCCGCGGGCCCGTCGCCGCGCCACCCGCGCCGTGGCCGCCCCGGCTGCGGAGGCCGCCGAGGCCGTGGTGGTCGAGGCTGCCGCCCCCGCCGCTGCCGCCGAGGAGCCCGCTGCCCCGGCTCCGCGGGCCCGTCGCCGTGCGACCCGTGCCGTGGCCGCGCCGGAGGCCGAGACCGAGGCTGCCCAGGCCCCGGCCGAGGAGGCTGCCGCGCCTGCTGCCGCTGCTCCGGCCGCCGCCGAGGAGCCTGCTGCTCCTGCCCCGCGGGCCCGTCGCCGCGCCACCCGCGCCGTGGCCGCCCCGGCTGCGGAGGCCGCCGAGGCCGTGGTGGTCGAGGCTGCCGCCCCCGCCGCTGCCGCCGAGGAGCCAGCTGCCCCGGCTCCGCGGGCCCGTCGCCGTGCGACCCGTGCCGTGGCCGCCCCCGCTGCGGAGAGCGCCGAGGCCGTGGCGGCCCCGGCCGAGGAGGCTGCCGCTGCCGCCCCCGCTGCTGCCCCCGCCGCTGCCGAGGAGCCTGCTGCTCCCGCCCCGCGGGCCCGTCGCCGCGCCACCCGCGCCGTGACCGCTCCCGAGGCCCCCGCCGCCGAGGCCGCCGAGCAGGAGGCCCCGAAGGCCACCCCGACGGTCACCGTCGCCGACGCCGTGGACGCGCCGAAGCGCGGCCGCCGCCGCGCCACCCGCTCCGCCGCCCCGGCCGCCGCCGCCCCGCAGCCGGCCGCCGAGCCCGCCGAGAAGGCCGAGCCCGCCGCCCCGGCCCGTGGCCGCCGCGTCACCCGGCCCGCCGTGGCCGTGTTCCAGGCCCCGGTCTTCACCGAGCCGATGTTCCAGACCCCGGAGACCGCCGCCATGGCCGCCGCGGCAGCGGCTGCCGCGAGCGAGGCGGAGGAGGCCGAGGAGGAGCTCGAAGCCGAGGCCGAGCCCGTCCAGGCTCCGGCGCAGCCCGCGGGTCGTCGCCGCCGCCGTGGCCGCGGTGCCGCCGAGGCCGCCCCGGCCGAGGTGGAAGCCGCCCCCGAGGAGCCCGAGGAGCCCGAGGCCGAGGTCGAGGCCGAGGCCGAGTTCGACGAGGAGGAGGCCGACGAGACGGGCGAGCGTCCCTCCCGCCGCCGCCGTCGCGGTGGCCGTCGCCGCCGCCGCGGTGAGGCCGCCGACCTGGACGAGTCCGTCGAGGAGGAGTCCGAGGCCGCCGAGCAGGAGGCCGAGGAGGAGGAAGAGGACGAGGCCGAGGAGGCCGGCGCCCTCGGTTCCAGCTCCAGCCGCCGTCGTCGCCGCCGTCGCCGCCGCAGCGGTGAGCCCGCCGACGTCACTGCCGAGGCCGCGCGCGAGGAGGACGGCGTACGCACCGTCGTCAAGGTCCGCGAGCCGCGCCCGGCGCGCGAGAAGGCCGAACCCGGTTCGGGCGCCGACGAGGTGCAGTCCATCAAGGGCTCGACCCGTCTGGAGGCGAAGAAGCAGCGCCGCCGCGAGGGTCGCGAGCAGGGCCGCCGCCGTGTGCCGATCATCACCGAGGCCGAGTTCCTGGCCCGCCGCGAGGCCGTCGAGCGCGTGATGGTCGTCCGCCAGAACGGCGACCGCACCCAGATCGGCGTCCTTGAGGACAACGTGCTCGTCGAGCACTACGTCAACAAGGAAGAGGCCACCTCGTACGTCGGCAACGTCTACCTGGGCAAGGTCCAGAACGTGCTGCCGTCGATGGAGGCCGCCTTCATCGACATCGGCAAGGGCCGCAACGCCGTCCTGTACGCCGGCGAGGTCAACTTCGAGGCGCTCGGCATGGCCAACGGGCCGCGCCGCATCGAGTCCGCCCTGAAGTCCGGCCAGTCCGTCCTGGTCCAGGTCACCAAGGACCCGATCGGCCACAAGGGCGCCCGCCTGACCAGCCAGGTCTCGCTGCCCGGCCGTTACCTGGTCTATGTGCCCGAGGGCTCGATGACCGGCATCAGCCGCAAGCTGCCCGACACCGAGCGCGCGCGCCTGAAGACGATCCTCAAGAAGATCGTCCCCGAGGACGCGGGCGTCATCGTGCGCACCGCCGCCGAGGGCGCGAGCGAGGACGAGCTGCGCCGTGACGTCGAGCGTCTGCAGGCGCAGTGGGAGGACATCCAGAAGAAGTCGAAGCAGATCACGACCTCTTCGCCGAGCCTGCTGTACGGCGAGCCGGACATGACCGTCCGGGTCGTGCGCGACATCTTCAACGAGGACTTCACGAAGGTCATCGTCAGCGGTGACAGCGCCTGGGAGACCATCCACGGCTACGTCTCGCACGTGGCCCCCGACCTGGCCGACCGGCTCTCGCGCTGGACCTCCGAGGTCGACGTCTTCGCGACGTACCGGATCGACGAGCAGCTCGCCAAGGCGCTCGACCGCAAGGTGTGGCTGCCCTCGGGCGGCTCCCTGGTGATCGACAAGACCGAGGCGATGATCGTCATCGACGTCAACACCGGCAAGTTCACCGGTCAGGGCGGCAACCTTGAGGAGACCGTCACCCGGAACAACCTGGAGGCGGCCGAGGAGATCGTGCGCCAGCTGCGGCTGCGCGACCTCGGCGGCATCGTCGTCATCGACTTCATCGACATGGTCCTGGAGTCGAACCGCGACCTGGTCCTGCGGCGGATGCTGGAGTGCCTGGGCCGCGACCGTACGAAGCACCAGGTCGCCGAGGTGACCTCGCTGGGCCTGGTCCAGATGACCCGCAAGCGGGTGGGCCAGGGGCTGCTGGAGTCCTTCTCCGAGACCTGCGTCCACTGCAACGGGCGCGGTGTCATCGTGCACATGGAGACGCCGAGCGCGATCGGCGGCGGCAACGGCGGCAAGCGCGCGAAGCGCCGGGGCGGCCGGGGCCACGAGCACGACCACGAGATCGAGGGCGTCGAGACGGTCCAGGTGGCCGAGGCCGAGGCCGAGGCCTTCGAGGTCGAGACCGAGGCCGAGCTGGCCGCCGAGGTCGCCGCTCCCGTGGCGCTGCCCGAGCCGGCGTTCGTCCCGGACGAGGAGCTCTACAGCAGCGCCGCCGAGGCGGAGGCCGCGGCGGGCCTGAGCGGCCGTCGCAACCGCCGCCGTGCCACCCGCAAGGCGACCGCTCCGGCGGGCGCCCCGCGCGGTGCGGCCGCACCCGCCCCCGTGGCCGAGGCCGTGGTCGAGCCCGTGGTCGAGGTCGAGGACGAGCCGGTGACCGAGCCGGCCGAGACGGTGCTGGAGCCGGTCTCGGAGGTCGTCGCCGAGGCGGTGGAGGCCGCCGAGACGGTCGAGGCCGCACCCAAGGGCCGCACGCGCCGCCGTGCGACCCGCAAGGCGACCGCTCCGGCGGGCGCCCCGGCCGCCGCGGCCGAGGCCGCCCAGGCCCCGGTCCAGGCTCCGGCCCCGGAGCAGGAGCCGCAGGCGCAGCCCGAGCCCGTCGCGGAGCCCGTCGCCGAGGCGGAGCCCGAGGTCGCCGCCCCGGTCGCCGAGGCCCCCGTCGAGGAGGCCGCCCCGGCCCGTCCGCGTCGGCGTGCCACCCGCAAGGCCACCGCACCCGCCGGTTCGCCGGCCGGCGCCGCGGAGGCGGCCGTCGTGGTCGTCGAGGCCCCCGCCGCCGAACCCGAGGCCGCCCCGGCCGAGGCCGGTGCAGCGGAGGCCGAGGAGGCCGAGGAGGCTGCCCCGGCGGCCAAGAAGACGGTCCGCAAGACGGCCGCCAAGAAGGCCCCGGCGGCGAAGAAGGCCCCGGCCAAGAAGGCGACCACCGCCAAGAAGGCGACGGCCGCCAAGAAGACCGTCGCGAAGAAGGCGACGGCCAAGAAGACCGTGGCGAAGCGGGCGACGAAGAAGACCGCGGCGGCCGAGCAGCAGACGCCGCCGTCCGTCTCGGCTCCGACCGAGGCCTGATCCGCTGTACGGCCGTGGGGCGGCGCCGGGCGGGCCCCCGCCCCCCCCCCCCCCGCAACG